>NZ_SCOL01000007.1 GCF_005503015.1 Bacillus sp. E(2018)
CTGAGCCAGGATCAAACTCTCCATAAAAGTGTTTGTCTTGCTCGATTTTAAAACTGACGGAATTAATTCTTAATTCCTTACCTATTTCTTTTGTTCAGTTTTCAAAGAACTGTGTGTTTGGCTTGTCTTTTTCCGAGACAGCTTTACCATCTTACCGAATGGAAGTTATAAAGTCAAGCACTTTTTTGAAATTCTTTTTTGATCATTTTTACGATCATATGGTGGGCCTAAATGGACTCGAACCATCGACCTCACGCTTATCAGGCGTGCGCTCTAACCAGCTGAGCTATAGGCCCGTAAAAAATAATGGAGCGGGTGATGAGAATCGAACTCACGACCAGAGCTTGGAAGGCTCTTGTTTTACCACTAAACTACACCCGCATAAGTATGGTCGGGAAGACAGGATTTGAACCTGCGACCCCCTGGTCCCAAACCAGGTGCTCTACCAAGCTGAGCCACTTCCCGTAAGTAAATATGGCGCGCCCTGAGAGATTCGAACTCCCGACCTTTTGATTCGTAGTCAAACACTCTATCCAGCTGAGCTAAGGGCGCATATTTAAAATGTATTCTATGTTATAAGTTAAAGTTGGTGCGGTCGAGAGGACTCGAACCTCCACGGGGATACCCCCACTAGCCCCTCAAGCTAGCGCGTCTGCCATTCCGCCACGACCGCGCGGCTAGGATGCCAGCGCATGAGCACTGCAACTTATTGAGAAAATTAATATGGTGCGGGTGAAGGGACTCGAACCCCCACGTCAAAGACACTAGATCCTAAGTCTAGCGCGTCTGCCAATTCCGCCACACCCGCATATTAATTTGAAAATGGTGAGCCATGAAGGATTCGAACCTTCGACCCTCTGATTAAAAGTCAGATGCTCTACCAACTGAGCTAATGGCTCTCACTGAAGTGTTTTTAAACACTTATCTTAAAAAGAAAAAATGGCTGGGCTAGCTGGATTCGAACCAACGCATGTCGCAGTCAAAGTGCGATGCCTTACCGCTTGGCTATAGCCCAACACCTTAGAAATAATGGCGGACCCGACCGGGGTCGAACCGGCGATCTCCTGCGTGACAGGCAGGCATGTTAACCACTACACCACGAGTCCATCAATCTATAGGTATTACTTTTATGAAAGTATATGGTGACCCGTACGGGATTCGAACCCGTGTTACCGCCGTGAAAGGGCGGTGTCTTAACCGCTTGACCAACGGGCCACATGGCAGAGAAGAAGGGATTCGAACCCTCGCACCGCGTTAGCGATCTACACCCTTAGCAGGGGCGCCCCTTGAGCCACTTGGGTACTTCTCTGTATGGCTCCACAGGTAGGACTCGAACCTACGACCGATCGGTTAACAGCCGATAGCTCTACCACTGAGCTACTGTGGAATGTCTTTTAAGGACAATTAATATCATAATCGTTTTCGTCTCAGATGTCAACTAGTTTTAGAAGTTTTTTCTGAGTCGCATTCGCTTTACGATACCTGCTTTTAAAAGCTATGTAATAGGTATGTCTAACAGCGACTTTATTAAATTACCACATACCTATATTCGAAGTCAACACCCTATTTTAAAGAAACCTGTTTTAATTTCCCTCGGCACTTTCCGCACACATATCTTTTCGTGTCAATTTGCCTCTTTCTCTTATAGGACTGCATACAGTCTGCACACATATAAGCGTATTTATAACTCTCTGTTCTTCTTTTATCGGGGATGGATTGACAGAAACGAGACCCACCTACTTTATGAAGCCAATACTTAAAGTCATCGTCACCATGTTTATACCCTCTGCCCTCGATATGCATGTGATAGTGCACGAGCTCATGCTTAATGACACCGATCAATTCTTCTATACCAAATGCTTTATAAAGATGAGGATTCATTTCTATATCATGAGATCGCAACAGATAACGTCCACCTGTTGTTCGCAGCCTTCTATTGAATCTCGCTTGGTGGCGAAACGTTTTATTGAAGAACTGAATGGAGATCTCCTCTGTTAGCTTCTGCAATTCTTCATTCGTCATGGTCAAGCTCCTTACATTTCTAGTTCACATTAACAAGCTCCTATACATAGACTAATACACAAATAACGGATTGGGAAGTTCAAGGAGGTTCTCTATATGCCAACATGGTTTAAAAGACAGCTCCGTCGTGCTTATTATCAAAAAGACCGTTACCAAATCCGCTTACTTAATCAATGCTGGTTCTTTTATAACAAAAAACACTCCTCCAGTGAAGAATAGTCCACTGGAGAAGTGCATTATCTTTTATCTCATTTTGGAGTAATCATGGTTAGAGCGATTCGTTGTTTTGCTACATCTACTGAATCTACCCATACGGTTACGACTTGCCCTACGCTTACGACGTCCATCGGATTCTTTACGAAACGATCGGTAAGCTTCGAAATATGAACAAGCCCGTCCTGTTTCACGCCAATATCTACAAACGCACCAAAATCCACAACATTTCGAACGGTTCCTTGAAGCTCCATTCCTTGTGACAAGTCCTCCATCTTAAGAACATCTGTTTTAAGGACTGGCCCTGAAAAAGCATCACGCGGATCACGTCCAGGTTTCATAAGCCCTTCAATAATATCCTTTAATGTTGGAACGCCGATATCTAATTTCTCAGATGTCGCTTCGAGTGAAAGTGATTTTAACTTTTCAGCAAGAGCGTCTGAACCGATATCAACTGGCTTGAATCCAAGTTCTTTTAACAAAGCTTTCGTTGCTGGGTAGCTTTCTGGATGAATACCCGTCTGATCAAGTGGTTGATCTCCGTCAACTACACGTAAAAATCCGATACATTGCTCATATGTTTTTGCACCAAGACGAGGGATTTTTTTCAGTTCTGTTCTGTTTTTGAACTTTCCTACCTCGTTTCGTTTAACAATAATGTTCTGTGCAACGGTTTTGGACAACCCGGATACATATTGAAGAAGAGACGATGATGCGGTATTCACGTTAACACCCACTTGGTTAACCGCCGTTTCCACAACAAATGAAATTTCTTCACCTAGTCTTTTTTGAGAAACGTCATGCTGATACTGACCGACACCAATAGACTTCGGATCGATTTTTACAAGCTCCGCTAACGGATCTTGAAGTCTTCGCGCAATGGATACCGCACTTCTTTCCTCAACTTGAAGGTCTGGAAACTCCTCACGCGCGACTGTAGAAGCTGAATATACACTCGCTCCCGCTTCATTAACGATGACGTAAGCTACAGATTTCTCTAGGTCTTTTAATGTTTCAGCAATAAATTGCTCAGTTTCTCGTGATGCTGTCCCATTTCCGATCGCAGCGATTTCGATATCATACTGATCGATCAGTTTTTTTACGACCGCTGCCGATTTTTCTACCTCTGATCGCGGCGGTGTTGGATAAATCGTCTGGATATGAAGTACTTTACCCGTTTCATCTACTACACCTAGTTTGCAACCTGTTCTATACGCTGGGTCAACTCCTAGAACTACTTTTCCTTTGAGTGGTGCTTGTAAGAGAAGGCTTCTTACATTTTCAGAAAAGATATGAATCGCACGCTCTTCTGCTTGTTCTGTAAGAGCCGCACGAATTTCACGTTCGATGGAAGGTGCGATCAATCGTTTATACGAATCTTCAATTGCTTCAGTGAGATATGGTACAGCAGGTGAGCTCGAGCGTTTGACTACTTTTCTCTCCATTTTTGATACGATTAGTTCTGATGGTGCCGCGATACCTACTCTTAAAATATTTTCTTTTTCTCCGCGATTCATCGCTAAAACACGATGTGGAACAATCTTACGGATCGGTTCTTGGTAGTCATAGTACATTTCGAATACTTTTTTCTCATCTAATTCTGCGTTCTTGCCGTCGGTTTTGACCTCGCCTTTATTGAACGTGTCTTCCCGAATCCATTTTCTCATATCTGCATCGTCAGAAAGCATTTCAGCGATGATGTCTTTTGCGCCAGACAATGCATCTTCAGCAGCGTTCACTTCTTTTTCTTCATTTATGTAGGAAGCCGCTTCCGTTAGTGGATCATCATTTCTTTGTTCTAATAACCATAGAGCAAGTGGTTCGAGACCTTTTTCTTTCGCAACGGTAGCTTTTGTTCTTCTCTTTTGTTTATAGGGACGATAAATATCTTCAAGATCTTGAAGCTTTTGTGCTTTTGCTATCGCACCGCTTAACTCTTCCGTTAATTTTCCTTGTTCTTCGATTAAACGAAGGATCTCTTCTTTACGTGAAGCTAGATTTTGCAAATATGTCCATCGGTCCATAATGTCTTTGATCTGTACTTCATCTAAACCACCCGTTAATTCTTTTCTATAACGAGCAATAAACGGGACCGTGTTTCCTTCTTCAAGTAGAGCGATAACCTGGTTAATTTGTTTTCCTTTTACGTTTAATTCGGATTCCATCGTTCTCAATGCTTGTTCACTAATAGGTTGTCCCAATAAGAACACTCCTTTTTCAATCAATTAGTACTATTATAAACCAAGGAAGTGGTGGCGTAAAAATTGCACTCTTGTGAGTAGTTGATATACGTTTCAGATACTCGTTTTCCACAGGGGCAGGCGGTGAGCCACATTCGTACGTTTCAATTTTAAGTGTCTCACCTGTCTAGTTGCAGTGGCTAGACCCTTGAGGTCAAAAGTTAAATGGCTAAGAAGGCAAAGTGCCCCTTCAAATCCATTCACCTTTTGCTTGTCGGGTCTTGACGAGCCACCTCCACTTTTCTGACTGCCCGCCTGTCCCGTAGGAGTCTCGCACCTTCCACTACAATCAACAGTCGAAGAAGTAACTAAAAAAATTTAAATGCAAAAACAAAAAACACCACCCTGCAATCTAATGAAGGTGATGTTTTACGAAATCAAATTTATTTGTCCGACGAGACAGGTTGCATCGTCATTGATGTCTTGTGGTAATCCACTAATATAGAGGACAGATTCTTTTGGTGATATCATTTTCGTTAATAATGAACGGCTCTGTGTATGAATGTCCATACCATCGGAATAAAGCATCAGTGTTAACTCTTTTTCAAACTTAAAGTCTTGCACTTTAAATTTTTCAGGCTTTCCTGCGAGAAAACCGACTTTCGGCAAAGGGTGTATGGCTCTTTGTCTTTCAGCAGAGATCATAAAACGGATGTTGCCAATTCCTGAATAAGTAGCTGTATGATTATGATAATCGACTTTAACGATTGCAATCACTGCACCACGAGTATGTCTTAATCCTTCATTACAAAGGTACATTAACCTCTCGACAGTTTCATGATGGTTTTGATCGATAATTTCAGTAGCGGCCCCAGAAGCTTCTTTTGCCATCTTCCCGCTTCCTAGACCATCCGCTACTGCACAAATCAAATAATCTTCCGTTTCTTTCACATAAAAACTATCTCCGCAAAGATCATTTCCCTTTTTCGGCTTTTGATAAGAGGAAACAGATGCCTTGCTAAACTGATAGTGTTCGATCATTTAAGAGCCTCCGAAGGTGATACACGCAAAGCCTCTTTTAACTTTTCAAGTGCTCGTCGTTGAAGTCGGGAAACATGCATTTGAGAAATATCTAAACGTTCTCCCGTTTCTTTTTGGCTTAAATTCTCGAAATACGTACATTGAAGAATTTCGCGTTCGCGTTCAGAAAGAACAGCAAAAGCTTTTTCCAAAAGCATTCTTTTATCAATCTGATCGAAACCAACATCATTGGAGCCGACTAGATCGAGCAGTGTAACTGTACTTCCTTCTTGATCCGCTTCAATGGAACTATCTACAGATAGAGCTTGATAACTTTTGCCCATCTCCATCGTCTCTAGAACTTCTTCTTCAGATACTTCTAGGTACTCTGCGATTTCAAAGATTTTCGGTGACCTCTGTAAACGCGTAGTTAGTTCTTCAACGGCTTTCTTAATTCTTGGTCCTAGTTCTTTAATTCGACGAGGTACGTGAACACTCCATGTTTTATCACGGATAAAACGTTTAATCTCTCCGACGATGGTCGGAACAGCGAAAGATTCAAAAGATCTTCCAAACGTTTTGTCGTACCTTCTAAAAGCGGCAAGCAATCCAATCATACCAACTTGTACTAAATCGTCATGGATACTTTTTCCTTTAGAGAACTTTCGAGCTAGAGAATGGACTAAGTCTTGATACTGCAAAACGAGGTTCGTCTGAATCTCTTCATTCTTTGGGTCTTGCTGCAGCTCATCAATCCAAGCATAAACTTGTTCTTTACTGTGAAGGCGCTGGTGAGATTCTGTCGACATGTTCCTCCACCTCATCTCTGTGAAGATACTTCGTCATCATTACAACGACACCGGCTTCACTGCTTATTTCTACCTTGTCCATTAATGTATCTATCAGAAAGAGGCCTAAACCTCCCTCATGCAGTTGATCAACTGATTTACCATCTACAGGGCCAAGATTTTTAGAGATAGATTCGACATCAAAGCTTTTTCCTTGGTCGACAACCGTAATTTCAATGCGGTCATCATATATATTACAGCCAACGCGAACTTGGCCTTTATCTTCATCTGTATCCGTGTAGGCATGATTAACAACGTTCGTTACAGCTTCTGATACAGCAATTTTGATATCTTCAATTTCGTCAAACGCAAAACCCATGCGGTTAGCCAGGCCAGAGATCGTTAACCTGACGACGCCTACATAATCCGGTTTTGCAGGGACCTTCATTTCAATATAGTCGGACGCTGTTCTCATAGCGCCTCCCCCTTTACTCCACTTTCAATATCCATTACTTCCGTTAATCCAGTAATTTCAAAAATGCGCTTAACGCGCTCTGTCATGCCTCTTAATTTTAAAGAGCTGTTATTTGCTTTGGAAGATTTTAAAGCTCCCACGAAAATACCTAGCCCTGTGCTATCCATATATTCAATTCCAGAAAGATCTACGATTACGATGTTTCCTTTTGTCTCTGTTAATGGAAGCATCACTTCTTTTAACTTAGGAGCCGTATAAGCATCCACTTCTCCCGTAAGGTTTAACTCGTATGTTTCATTTATTTGGTCTTGATTTATTTGCAAATTCATTTTATTTCCCCCCAAGCTTTATATGGAACCATATAAGGTACCTTTACCCTAATCAAATACTGTTTAAACCAGTCGCTTTAAAATAATTAAAGTGAAATCATCTCTGAGCTCAAAGCCTTGAAGACGATCAAGCTCCTGAAATACATTTTCAACAATCTTTTGTGAGGGCAGATCCATATACTTTCGAATAAGAGATACAACTTCTTCTCTTTCGATGAATCCTTTGCTTGTTCTGCACTCGGTCACTCCGTCTGAAAGAAGAATAACCATATCTCCCACTTCTATCATCTTTTCGTATGGATGGTAAGTGGTTGTTCTAGATACACCGAGAACCAGACCTTTTGCGATCAAGTCATGAAACTCATCATCCTTTGCTTGATAGAAAAAGCCTGGTTCATGACCAGCACCTGCATAGTAAAACTTATGACTTTCTGGTTCGTAAACACCATGAAACATCGTGATGAACATGTTGCTATGAACGTTTTGTTCGACTACTCGGTTTAAATTCTCTAAAAGCAGATGTGGCTTCATTTGTTCTTCAGGTAAACTGTCCATCGCATACTTAATCATAGACATGCAGAGTGCAGCAGGTATGCCTTTACCGATAATATCTGCTACAGCAACACTTAAACTGTTGCCGCTCTTAACAAAATTATAATAATCACCGTTCATTTTTTTAGCAGGAACACTCACCACACCAATGTCCAGCTGGTCGAACTCTGGCACATCACTGAGCAGTAACGTCTGCTGCATACTTGCGGCAACTTCGATCTCTGATTCAAGCTGTTGCTGCTTATCACGCAAACTCTGATGCTCTCGATAAGCAAAACCGTAGCCGATCATTGCTTCGAGCAGAAAGTCAAAAGAATCTCTCATTTCCTCAGACATACCTGGAAACAGCTCATCCATCACTTGGATGTGCAAGCTGACAAGATCTTCTGGTGAGATCTGTTGTTCTAATAACTTCCTACTGAATTGCTGTCCTTTATAGAGGGTCGTCTCTGTTTTAGCTTTTAGATAGACCGATAATAAATCTTGATAACGTTCTATTAGTGCGTCTTTTGCGGTCAAGAGCTCTCCTCCTAACGAAGCCATTTAGTAGCTGATATCTCCGTCCCCACATCTACAGTGGATTCGATTGAGAATTCATCCATTAATCGCTTCACGCCTGGTAATCCAGCTCCTAATCCGCCAGAAGTTGTATATCCATCTTCCATCACTTTTCGGATCTCTCGAATTCCAGGACCATTATCTAAGGCTACGATACGTAGTCCTTTTCTTCCTAATTGATCGATTGGTTCAATGCAAATTTTTCCTCGTCCTGCATATAGATAAATGTTACGGGCGAGTTCGGATATAGCTGTTGTTATTCTTGCTTGGTCAACGTTTCCGAAACCTAGCTCTTTAGCCATGTTTCGTCCGAGTTGACGGGCACTTACGATGTCCCACTCGTTGCGTACTTCCACACAGGATTGGATGTCCATAATCATCCCTCCAGTTCCAGACGCAATTTATCAAGCCCCTGTTCTAAGTCAAGTGCTGTCGAAACTTCCCTCATTGAAATTCCAAGGTCAATTAGAGTAATAGCAACTGCTGGTTGTATTCCTGTTAATACAACTTGAGCTCCCATTAATTTTGACATCCTTACTACATCTCCAAGAACTTTAGCTATAAAGGAGTCGATCATGTCTACTGACGTTAGGTCAATAACCACTCCTTTCGCACCTGTATCGTGAATTTTATTAAGCAAGTCTTCTTGAAATTGGAGAGCTGTCTGATCGTCCATCTCTACTTGAATGGTGATCAATAAATATTCGTGCAATTTTAAAATAGGAATTCTCATTTTTTTACTCTCACTCCCTATTTATTGCTAATTAACTGCTGATTTGTGATTTCAAGAGCGTTTTCCATACCCTTTTGAAGCGTACTTTTCGTTGGGAACAAGCTAAGATCGATGCCTAAGCTTACAATGGTCTGTGCGATTTCAGGACGTATTCCTACTAGGATACACGTTGAACCTAATAAACGCACAGCATCTGCTGCTTGAATAATATGGTGAGCAACCATCGTATCAACGACAGGTACACCCGTAATATCGATTAGCACCACTTCCGAGCGATATTTGATCACACCATTTAAAAGGTTTTCCATAATCAGCTTCGCACGTTCAGTATCAATCGATCCGATGAGAGGCATCACACTGATGTTTTTAAAGACTGGAATCAACGGAGCAGAAAGCTCTAATAATGCCGTCTTTTGAACAGAAACCGTTCTCTCCCATATTTGAGAGGAGTTTTCAACGACGCGATTTAAAATCGGATCTAACCAGCGATCAATCTCACGGTAAACAGCCGCTACCTTCTCTTTGTCGTTTTCCGTCTCAACTAAAAGATTTAGAACAACGCGACGTGCGGCTTGAAGTCCTTGCGTTAAATAACTTAATGGTAAACCTGTATGAAGAACTTGATCAAAAAAATCATCAAGTGTTCCGTCTTTAGATATATCATGAAAATTAATGTGCTTGATTAACATAGAAAAAAACTGTTGGTCCGTTTCTTCACTAAACTTTAAAGTTGTTCCAACGAGTTCTTTCTCTTTAAAAAGCTTAACTTCTTTAAGCCAATTATTTTTTAGGGTTTCTTGATTTTCATTGATCATCTGTACAATCAAGTTGTCCAATTTTTCTTGCACCCCCACTACATGTAGTCTTAATTTCTATTATTTCACTTCTGAATATATTGTGCAATGTTTACTCTTTTACTAACTTTGGATATATAACCCAAGATTCAGATTGTTAAACATGTATTTTTTTACAAAATATTTAAATAGTATTCGTATACTTGTTACCATTATAAGGGGTTGGTTTCCTTGTTAGGTGCAGGATGAACAATATACAGCTTAAAACTGAAAAAGTCACTCTATCTTCTCCATACATAAAAAACGCGGTAAACTCTCTTAATTCCTTTTCGGATGAAAGGCAAACAGTACCTGTTCTTCCAGTTATCTTTATTAAGCCTTTAAATAAAATAAAAAACCGCCAGACATCCCCGTCAGACAGTTTCCTAAATGATGTTATAAAATTAAAAATCAACCAGACCAGTACTGATCTGCAATGCGTCGTCTACCCTGCGCATCATGTCTTCATCCAGTTGTGTTATTTTATCTGTTAATCTTTGCTTGTCAATCGTTCTGATCTGTTCAAGCAAAATAACTGAATCCCGTTCAAAGCCGTATTTTTTCGAATCTATTTCAACATGTGTTGGAAGTTTTGCTTTCTGTATTTGAGCTGTAATTGCTGCTACGATAACAGTAGGGCTAAAACGGTTCCCGATATCATTCTGAATGATCAGTACAGGCCGAATTCCACCCTGTTCTGATCCAACTACCGGTGAAAGATCTGCAAAGTAAACGTCTCCGCGTTTGACTATCAAGGACTACACCCCGCTAACTAAGCGGTCCAAGGTATGATCGGCTTCCTCCTCTAACATAAATGCTTCTGAAGCAATCGTTAGATTGATCTTAGCCATTTCCATGTAACCCTGTTTCATCTCATCACGAAACTGACGCTTATTCTTCCGCTCACGAAGAAACATCTCAGTAGCTTGATGGATAAATTCGCTGCGGTCCAAATTCTCTTTCTTTATGACGCGATCTACCTCACTTAGTAATTTCTGAGGAAGACTAATCACTATTCGTTTTGTGTTCAATTCGGACACAACATACACCTCCAGCGCAAAGCTATACTACGATCAAATTCCTTTTAACCACATTTAATCTTATCACTTCAATAATCCATTTGCAAAGCGATTTCAAAGTATTTATTCTACAAAATTTTCAATAGTCCTTCTAATATTCTGCTAAAAATTTAGAATTACATTCATATTTTCTAAAATTCGACCCTTTTTCGTATAAACTCTCGGCACTCGAGCAGAAATGAGGCATGGAATTTCATAATTTATCGTTTCTGCGATACGTGCGATCTCATCCATTTCTATTCTTTCCGCTTTCTGACTTCCTATTAAAGTGGCAACTTCGCCAACATCTAATCTCTTTGGAAGTCTGACCATGCACTGATCCATACAGATTCTGCCGATGATTGGCATCCGTTCTCCCTTTATGAGCACCGAGGCTCCTGGGGATAATCTTCTTTGCCATCCGTCTGCATATCCAATCGGAAGTGTGCCTACCCATTCTTCTTTTGTTGCCGTATAAGTAGCTCCATAACTTACAGTATCTCCAGGCAACAGTTTTTTAACATGAATGAGTCGGGAGTGAAGGCTGAACGCCTCTTGGAGTGAAAAAGGCAAGTCTTGTTTTAATTCGCTAGATGGCGCTAAACCGTACATACTGATTCCGAGTCGAACAAGATTGAAAGGTCCTTCAACTTTTCTGAGAGCAGCTGCGCTATTGGCGCTGTGAATGAGGGTTGGCTTCAATCCCCATGATTGCAGCAAGTCTATATATTTAATAAAACTTTTTCTCTGTTGTTCAAAAAGCTCTGATTCCCATTCATCCGCAGTTGCAAAATGAGTAAACACCCCTTCTGCTTCAAAAACAGAAGATTGTTTGATGAAGTGCGCCACTTCTTGCAGCTCACTTTCTTCTCTAAATCCTACTCGCCCCATACCGGTGTCAATCTTCAGATGAAGCTTGATTTGATGTTTTGTTTCTTTTAAACACGATTGTGCCTCTATGAGCCAATCCTTTTGAAAGACTGTAAGGCTTATTTCATTTTCTGCCGCAAGATTAGCATATTCCGGACGTACACGGTTCATAACTAAAATCGGTGCCGTGATTCCTTGTTTACGTAAAGCTAACCCTTCATCCAGCATCGCAACAGCTAGCCACTCAGCTCCTGATCTCAAAGCCTCTTCGGCAACTTGAAAAGCGCCATGGCCGTATCCGTTCGCTTTTACGACAGCCATCATTTTTTGTTCAGGGAGATGTTTCTTAAAAGATTTTATATTTTGACTGATCTTGCCCAGGTCGATTTCCGCCCAAGTGTCTCGATAATAATGATGTTTATCCATGATGTTGTCCTCCCTGGTTTAGATTACTGTCTTCTATTTTACCCTCTTACCGTCATTTATGTAAGCATCCTAACGCTTCAATCCAGAAATATGTGTGTGCAATACAAAAGTTTTGAAAGTTTATCCACGAGTTTTTGTTCTCAATCCAAAAGTTTTGCCACCTTATCCACGAGTCTACAATCCTCTCCGCACAATCAAAAAACAGGCCAGCATTATGCCAACCTGTTCTATCAATTCCTATATATAATGTAGAAATTATTTAATCGCCTCTCCGCTCACTGAGCGTGCAATTGCCATCAACTCATCTTGACCGAGATTGTTAGAGACTAACAAGTAATCAACACCGTTAAAATTCCATGTTATCGATTGATCTGTCATTGCCCCAACAGTAAAGCCTAGATCAACGGGTTCACCGCTCGACATCGTAAGCCGGGAAGCTGTTTCAACAGCTGTGTTCTTCTGCTGCATCAATGTAAATGATTTATCTTCGTCCGCATAGTTCAATACTACTTTGGAGTCATCTGTCCCTTGTGCCACTTCTCTTTCATTTACGATGTTTAAGTTTGCTGTATAAGTCGGATACAGCACTTCGAACTCATCTCCAGCACCTGAAAAAGTAGGAACTTCAAATTGGGCACTGCTCATGTTTGATTCCATATCGAAAGAGTTCTTGTCAAACTTTGCATTGAACTTCACTTTAGAGAAATCCAGTCTCACAAGTTCTTTTTGATCTTGATCCATGATTCGTACTTGTTGCGGATCAAGATCTTTGTTTAATGTGATCTCTTGCTGATATAAGTTTTTGTTTTGATAATTTGTTTTTGTATGGAAAACATAGCTTTTCTCTTTTGATTTAAACCCTCGGTCTGTATCATTTAAAATGTCCGAGATGAGTGATTGGAACAAATAAACTTGGCTGTTATTTTCAGGCCAGTCACTTTGGAAACGGAAACTTTTATTAAGAGCTGGCGTAAGAACGAAAACTCCATCTTTGTTACGCAGTATCATCTGACTTTGATCTTTTTCAGCATTTTTTAAGCTGACTCGGTAAAAATCCGGCTTCTTGTGCCAAATTTCTAAATCATAAGTCAGTGGCTTCTCTCCTGTGCTCAATGTCATCTTGGCTTCCGCTTTGTAACCCGTCATGGATTCCATTCTTTCTTCCAAAGAATCCAAAACATCGTTCTGGCTTTGCGCACCACATGCCGACAGAACCAACACGATCATGAACGCCGTCAACATCATTGACAGTGTTTTCTTCATTTTTTGCCATCCCCTTTGTCCCAAAGTAATTTCGACATTGAAGGGGGACCAACTCTCTGCATCTTGCAAAGGACTACCCCTTCTACCGCATTACAATATATGAGACAACCCTGGACAATATGCAGACTAGCTTGACGAGCTTTCTAAAACTACTTGTGCGATCGCGTATTCCTTCGTATGAGAGATAGAAAGATGACATAAATATGGATAAGGAGAAGTAAGGAAAGGCTTACCCTTTTCATCTGATTTAATCTCCATGTCCTGCCATGAAAGTTCAGCACCTATTCCAACACCGAGCGCTTTGGCCATGGCTTCTTTTGCGGCAAAACGTCCTGCAAGATATTCAAATCTCCTGTTGCCGTTTAAAGAAGAAAATCTTTTTTGTTCGAAAGGTGTTAACACCCGCTCCAGAAATCGAGGCTGGTGGGAAACAACTTGTTTGATTCGTTTTAGCTCGATCATGTCGATGCCTGTTCCTACAATCATTTATAAAAGCTCCTTTACAGCTATATCTTTCGCCCTATCTACCAACACATGGTAAACTTAAGGAAGATGAATAAATATGTTTAAATTTGGGCTGTTTTTTAAACTTTGTTTTCTTGCATGAAGGTGATTTCGTTTTTAGCTGTTTCGCTTTCCGCGAGGCATGCTTTAACTCCACTCAACGAAAAAACAGTCTACACTTTATTTAAAAAGGGTGATACTATTCCATGTTCATAAGAGATGAAAGCTTTCAGACCTTTATTCGACGTTATCCTATTGTGACGTTTTTAGTAGCTGCACATATTATCGTGTTTCTTCTTATTAATTTTACCCCTTTTTCTACCTCTTTGTATCATTTTATGGTCGGGTCTAATTATTACATCACCGCTGGAGAGTACTGGCGTTTATTCACCCCCATTGTTACACATGAGGCTGCAGGTCATTTGATCTTCAACTCGTTCTCACTTGTTTTGTTCGGTCCTGCACTCGAAGGGATCCTTGGGAAAGTAAGGTTTATTATCGGGTATCTTGGTGCTGGTTTAATCGCAAATATTGCTACGTTACTATTGCTGCCACTTTCATACGCACATATTGGAGCATCAGGGGCTATTTTTGGTTTGTTCGGGATCTACGTTTATATGCTCTATAACCACCGTCAATATATCGACCAAGCCAACACACAGATTCTTCTTGTTGTTCTAGGAATAAGTCTCGTAACCACGTTTATGAATGCAAGAATCAATGTGATGGGTCACCTGTTCGGTTTGATTGGTGGCGCCGCTCTTGCTCCAATCATTTTTGCTTCCCTTCATCGCAAGAAAAAACGATGGTAAAACAAAAAGCACCTCATCACACTTGAGGTGCTTTCCCTATTTGAAGATGCTCGATCAACACATCTTTTAATGAGGTTTCAAAATAGACGGGCCAATCTACGTCTAGAGCAGTCAGTTGCCTAGCGTGTTTCGGCTTTACTCCGATAATTTTCACTGGTTTTCCGTTCATATATTGAAGCATACGGAACAGTTCGCTTAACTTTTGAACGCCGCCTTCATCGATTTCTCCTGTAGCAGATAGGTCAAAGAAAATTTCTTCAAACTGACCTTCGTACGCGGCCTTCAGAGCGTTTCCTGTAACGGTAATCATCTTGCTCTCGTTCACATCACCAAATAAAGGAACAAACGCCATTTTTTCAGAAATCGGTATGAACGGGCCAGACAATTCATCAAGCCGTTTCATCGCGTCTTCTAACGCTTCTTTCTTCTCAAATAGTTCAAAATCTGTAGAAGAAAGTCTCAGTCTAAGCTCCAAAAGCTTATCTTCTAGCCCTTGAACATGTTTTCCAATCGGGATAAAAACAATGTGAGCAAATTCCTCTTCCCAACATAAAGAGATATCACAAAGCAAGAAAGGTTGATTCCTCGCCTTTATATTAGCTTCAAACGTCTTTTCTCCTTCAAAAGGCATCATAAACTTCATTAACTTGTTATGACTTTCTTCGTCAAAACAGTCACGAATCGTTTCAGCCTGCAAGTCCAACAATTCAATAGCTTTTGCAGATTTAGTAAGAATAACTCCTTGTTTATCGATCTTTACGTATGGTACGGGTAGGACACTGCTCATTTGTAGGCGTTAATCCTCTCATCAGTATATTCATCCAGCCACTTTTCTACCTGTTGGAGATTCTTAATAATGATCCCTTGTTTATTTACATATGGTTCAAGTTCATATTTTTCAGTTAGCCTTCCGCCTACTAAAATATCAGGTTTATTCGGTAATGCAGCTAGAGCACGAACATAATTTTTTAGCACAGGTAGGTTATACACGATAGAAACAGATAACCCGATGACTTCAGGCTTCCATTGCAGCGCTGATTTTAATGCATATTCTAACGGAAGACTTGCTCCATAATACTTCGTTTCCCAGCCTTTTTCTTCAAAAAGGCTATTGATCATCTTAATTCCAAGATAATGCTGTTCTCCCTGCAAGCACAAAAACATGGCTTTCTTTTTATGTGTTGTTTCATCTGCTGATACTTGAAACAGCCTAGAAAGAACAAAGTCACAAACTCCCGTTGCTAGATGTTCATCAGCGACAGAAATCTCATTATTCTCCCAAAGGTCTCCAATCATATACATTGCAGGAGTAAACAGGTCTCGAAACAAAACCATTCGATTTTGATCTGGCTGCTGCTTGATGAAACGTAATGCCTCAGCATGATTCCCTTCTAAGAACAGACGCGCCAACTTTTCAGCTTCTGAAATAGCCATGGATGGGACCTCTCCTTTTTCTAGTGTGATTCCACTTTACTGCATAGAACATCATTTGCTTGTTTTAAATATTGAATATATATACCGACACGGGTATTTTCTATCGTTTGCTTTTCCTGTTCTTCTAATAGAACTTCTATAATAAAATCGAAGTTATCCATTAAAAGCTGTGTACTCATCCCAAACTTTTGTAAGATACCATCTAACCAGATCGCATAGTCGATAAAGAAGGCACTATTATCGAGTTCATATGCTGTCTCCAGGTGCTTAAAATGATGATGGTTATCTTCTATACACTTCGCTCTTCCCTTCTCACCATATCTTTCGACAAGAGAAGGATCTTTTTGGTAAATTTTTTCTGTTACTCTTTCTACCATAACATTTATGTTAAATTCCGTCATTTTGCAACCACCTTATATTGCTTCACAGTGGGTACGACAGCTGCTAATTCTTGATCAGGATATTTCTTTTCTAAATCATGAATTTTCTTAAACTCCTCACTTCTTACCCACTTTAGATAAGCGTCTTTAGAAGTGAAAATCAGTTGAACGGTCAACTCACCTGCCCGCTTATCGTTCTGAAGCAATAAAAAATCAACAAAACCATCGGCGTTATCTACTGATCTAGAACGGTTCTTATATATATTTATAACTTCGTCTGCTTTTTCATTTGGGACATCAAACGTAGAAAAGACGGTATACATGAAACATCACCTCTTGGATGTATTTAAATGACAAAATGTTTATCTCATAAAAGATTCAATAAATACTCTTTTTTTCCTGCTAGCTAATTAGGCTAACAGCATCTTTTAAATTGAACCACCCATGTTACAGGAAAAAGGTGTATAAGTCGAACTTAAGTGAAAATATTTGGTAGAAAGTAAATCACTAAAATGATATCTAAATATCAAAAGTTCAATTTAACAAGCTTTTACCAAAAAAAAAAGGATAGAACTCCCTCTTTTGAGTTCTATCCTTCAGCTTTGAAATTCAGTAAAGATCAAACATATTCACATCATGGTTGGTCTGTTTAAGATAAGTAAACAACTGTCCACGGTGATGATAGCTATGAGTCACAATTTCCACTAGCCATTTTGCTTGCGTAGCGCCTTTTTCAGCATAAAACGCCTTCGTTTCTTTCTTTAAAAAATCTTCTTCAGAAAGAGATAAAAAATAAGATTTAGCTAGATGATACCCTTCTTCTAATACATGAGTTAACTCTGTAACATTTTCTGCTGATAACTTCTTTTCAAGCTGACGAATTTCTTGCTCTGATTTTTCCTGCAAAATCGCTAAGTCGATATGAGGAATCTGAACCAAATGATTGGCTAGTTCTAAAAAAGATCTCATGTTTTCAACGGGACGAAAATCGTAAACAGAAGGATCTGCTTTTTTTAATAATTGTTTGGTCGTTCGAACCACAACATACAATTCTTCGAGTAACGTCTCTGTTAAGGAAGCCGTAGCATTCATATCTTTTTTCCTCCTGCTATGTATAATCATTACTTGTATTATCTTCTTCGTCTCAGCTGTTTTTTCCTTCGTTTAATCCAGAAGCAATCTCATGGTGTGCGGAGATACTCATCAAACTATTTTCCGTGTGATCTTCACAAATTAAAAGCATATCGTAATAAGCACGCACAAACACCTCTACGATAAATGGATCATACATTTTACCTGATTGGTTCTGTATCTCTTTCTTTGCTTCCCAAGGTGTCAAGCCCTGACGATATGCACGGTTACTCGTCATCGCGTCAAAAGAATCAGCAACAGCTAAAATCCGAGAATAGATCGGGATATCTTTTCCTTTTAAACCATGTGGATAGCCAAGACCATCAAATCTTTCATGATGATGAAGAATACCTGTTAAAACACGGTCAGAGTATCCGAACGATTTTGCTAAAATCATCCCATCAACAGGATGCTTTTTCATAATTTCGTACTCTTCTTGAGTTAGTTTTCCGTTCTTTAAAAGAACAGCATCTGGTGTTGAGATCTTTCCGATGTCATGAATGAGAGCTGTCAACTCAAGCTCTTCCCAGTCTACATTCTTAAATTGTCCATGTTTGGCAAGAATCATGGCGCAGAGCGCTACTCTTTTTGAATGACCTTGTGTATAAACGTCTTTCGCTTCAACAGCTAACGAAAATGCTTTTACACCTTGTTGAATCGCTTCTTTTTCTGCAACGGACTGATACACAATTCGTTGCGCCATAAACAATAAGGAACAGAAAATCACATAAATTGAGATAAATGCTAAATAGTCTTTCAACGGTTCGTTCGATAACAAAAGATAGGATGCTAATCCACCTATACTCGAAACATAATATAGCCTCTTATCATTTAAAAGTAGAGCAGATACAGGCAAAAAGAAGTATGCGGCCTGCACGATCGGATAGGTAACGAAAAAGTAGGAAATCGAAACGACATAGATACTGCACAAAACAAAAGCTAATTTTGTGTATTGTTCTTGCATACGGTTGGCTCCCCAAGCTGGAAGAAAGCCGATCAAGAATAGGATGAGAAAGGGGTAGAAATTTTCTAATGGTTCTATAAAAAAATGATGGAGAGCCTGAATGAAGGCACTCCCCACAATAAATAGCTGAGCAAGCTTAATATTACGTATCATGAAAAGAAACTCCAATTGTCGAATTTTGTAATTTAATGTAATTATATACTATGAAGACTGTTTATCCTATAGTTTGTTGATATTTAAAGCAGGTTGCTAAACGCTGTCTTTTTTAAACCAAACAAAAAAACCGCCAAGAAAGACGGTTTTATTTCACGTAACTGCGAGCTACTTGCCTCATTTTTTTATGTTTATGTTTTTGACTGCGCATTCTTAAAATGACTAGAAATGCAAGTAATAGAAGCAATCCACTGTATAGAAAGATGCCTGTCTTAACAACAGATTGCATGAACGTCGAATCTACTGCTTCTACTGATTTATGATCGACGGTTGCCGAAGCTTCTTTTTCCTTTTCTTTCTCTTTAAATAGTGTATGTGAGAGCAACACATGCCCTGTAGAGTCTTTTAATTGAAGTTCTCCATCAGAACTCACTTCCTGAACCGGTTCTTCTCCTTTAGGCAAAGTAACGGCCAAGTCCTCTTTTAGCGGATAAGTCTTTCCGTTTAACGCTTCAATCTTTGTACCAGCAGACAACGTTTGTCTTTCGAAATTTCCAAAACCATAATCCCCAAGAGCCATTGTGTCCCAATAAGCTGCTCGACTGGTAGGAGCTTTCATTGTAACGATGATCACATCGAGATTATCGCGTGAAACAGCCGTAACTAAAGTGTGCTTTGATTCATCCACATATCCGTTCTTCACACCAATCGTACCCGGATAATCCCATAAGAGCTGATGGTGATTTCTTAATGTTGTTTCCCAGCCTTCTCCGACCCAAGGCAATTCTTTTGTTGATACAATTTCACGAAATTCTTCATTTTGCATCGCGTATTGAGTAATTTTCGCCATATCTTCGGCTGTTGTATAATGTTCTTCATCAAAAAGCCCATTGGGATTCACAAAATGAGTGTCATCTGCTCCCACTTTTTTAGCGAAAGCATTCATTTCTTCTGCGAAGGAATCGACATCCCCTGCCAAATATTCTGCAATCGCAACAGCCGCATCATTACCTGAGTTAATTAAAAGACCTTGAACAAGCTTTTTCAAAGGTACTTGCTCGTTCTCCATTAAATAGACTCGTGTCCCCTCAGCTCTCACTGCGTCGCTGCTAACAACAACAGTATCATCCAACTTGCCTGATTCTATAGCCAGAATCCCTGTAATGATCTTCGTAATACTAGCTGGATACATTTGTTCTGAGCTATTCTTTTGATATAAAATATCTCCTGTTTTCGCATCAATCATTACAGCGCTTTCGCTTTTAATTTCTGGTGTGTTCTCCCCCGTCGCTTGTACGAACGTCGTATTCACAAGCATAACCAGTGAAAAAACAAGAATTAGGCTAAGTTTTTTCATTTCATTCCGCTCCCGTTAGTCATTTAATCTTCATATCTCTTCGTTGTCTATTTCGTTTCTTTTATGGTTGAAATCAAAATGAAATCTAGTAATATTCGCCATAAAAAAACAGGCGTTTATCAATAGCTAACGTTCGACAAATTCCGCCTGTTTCCTTTATATCGTTCAATTTATAAGATTATTTAGTCAAAGTGTTTTCTACTTTTCTTCCCTCTCAATAAATCTCCCGTCCAACCTTTCATTCTTAACCAGATATAAACGCCTATTGTAGAACCAACAATCAATAACATCGCATAAAGATATCCAAGCTTCCAATCAAGTTCAGGCATATTCTTGAAATTCATACCCCAAATTGCGCCTAGCCCCATTGCTGGAGTGAAAATAACGGTAAAAACGGTAAGTGTTTTCATAATTTCATTTCCACGATGAGAAGAAAGTACTTCCTCCAGGTTTAACAACGTATCGATATCCTGTCTGTAATGGGAGAGGAGCGAAGTTGTTCGGTCGATTCTAGTTTCAATTCGCTTATAAGCCTGCGTTTCTGTGATTTCGTCGAGAAAAGCCTCTTTAATGGCCATCTGTGTTTCATGAACAGGGAGTGTTAAGTCACTCCAGTTAATCAACTCGATTCGGCGATCATAGATGCTGTTCAATAAATTAGTGTGATTGTTTCTTTGAACATCACGTTGCAGCTCTTTAAGCTTCACTTCTAATGCATCAATACCATCCAAGAAATAATTGATCAATTCACCGAGTAAGATAATAAAGCCTTCTACAGGTGTCTTTTCTTCTAAGATTAAATGATCACAAGCTTCACGGTTTTCCCCTTGGATACGTGAAAGGTCTAATCCCACTGTTATTATAGATTTTGGGCGAATATAAAAGTGAAACACTTCAAAATCAGATTGATTCTCCGGATCTTGTTTATACGTAAGCGACCCCCGAACAATTTGATCACCGTCACTGTCTTTTTCAATTCTTAAATAATTGACTTTATCTTCTTTTATATTACTCAACCAATTTTTGCAGCCTTTCGTATCTGCGATCAAGTCATGAATTGTTTCTTCGTGGCACTCATGACGATGCCACTTCCAACCATAGACACTTGTTTCTTCCATAGAATTATCCACCCTTTGTATAAAGATTGTTTTACGTTACGGTATATTCTTTTGCACCTTGTTTTCTTAACCATCTTAGTGAAAATTGCATAACATCGGGGTGATTTTGATTCTCTTTATTCTTGGCGTACACCCAAATGTACCCCTTCTTTTCTGTTTCCAGTACCTTTAATAAGGCGACTGCCACGATTTCATGCTCTCTTTCTGCGATAACAACGGTTGTATCTTCACGATTCTCTATATAGGAAGAGAGTTTCTTCTGATATTCCGGAACATCACTACACCATTCCAATAAACGGTTAAGATCTTCTTTTTCTGCGAACATCGGTTTCACTGACATCCTCCTCAATTAGAGTTCCCCTATCAAAATAGGAGCAAACCCTAGATTATTTTTTCTTGTAAGGATAAATAACTTTGTAAAAGTTCTCGGTCTTCTGGAAAGGATAACGTTAGCGTCTCTAACTCTTTCAAGGATACCCACCTTATATCGTGAATTAAACCATCGGGATCTTGAATAACAGGAGAACCGCCCACCAATTCAGTTAGATAATATTGAACTTTAAATTGGATGTTCTGAGATATGCCTTCTTTAATATGTAGTTTCTTAGTAACTTTTACGACATAACCCGTTTCTTCCCATACTTCTCGTATGCCGCATTCTTCAAGACTCTCGTTTTCTTCTCTGCCTCCGGAAGGAATGCTCCACTTCTTTTCCTCAGCGGCTGTTCCTTGTAAAACCATCAATAACTTTCCATCATTCACACAAATACAACTAGCACCTTCCCATTTCATAACCATTCCCCCTTTACAGCTATTTTCTGGACATAAAAAAAAAGTCCTGCGTGATAAACACAGGACTTTTCTACAATTATATGACTTAAGATTTCTAGACTAGATGACTTGAGTTTGATCGGCTACTTTTTGCGTATGCACAATTCTGCATTTACAATGATCCCACGTATAGAGCGTCTTGCTGTTTTGCTCTAATAAAGACAGAGAATCCTCCGTACATTCTACGATCTTAGAATGAGGGATATCATGCTCTTTTTGTTCGCCAGTCTTCATATCAATATATACGATTCGTTCACTCTTTCCCGTTGCAAGATCTAGCTCATAAACGAGCAGTTGATCGTCTACTTGATAAAGAGCTCGGGGAGAGATGGATAGCTTGTATTCTGTAACCACTTTATCTTTTTCATTCAACACCATGATCTTCTTTGGATCACCGTTAAGAACCGGCGCTCCTGACACGTATACAAGATCTTGGTGACATAAAATATCAGTAGGTGCCATGTTGCTTCCAAGATTAATACGCTTTTTCTTACCGTTTCGGATGATGTAGAGAACCGCCTGATCTTCTTCAACGATATAAGAAGAAATGTAGAGAACATCTTGGTTCATCTCTACTTCCCAGAGGAACCCATTCACTTTCCACTCTTTTACTAACTCAGGGCCATCTTTAGAAAAGATTAAGACTGAGCCTTTTGAACCATCACCCTCACAAGCAACTACAACACTTAAATCAAATTCATAAAAATTGGGTTGTCCCTTAATAACCTGAGATTTCAAGCAGCCGTTTTTATGGTCAAAGATGAAGAGCTTGTGGTCTCTTGACTGATCATCGATCTTTTTGGAGAACCAGTAATTCTTCTGTTTGTCCATGAATACTTCGGAGTAGGCAAAACCGCCTTCCTCATTTCTTACTATATTTCCGGCCACTTCAGGATCACGTGAGACATACAGCGATTGATTCTTCTCTGCAGTTCGTGATGATAATTGATACATTTTAGCCATAGTACTCTCTCCCTTCAAATTTGACGCCGGCTCGGTGCTGACATAGGATTTATGTAAAACGTTCTTTTCAAAATTATCAATTTCTAGCAAAAACTTTGTATTTTCTGTTATATTTATCTTATCAAACAATCCATTTATTCTGTATTGGGAAAAATAGTAGGATAGATACTTGTTTAGTGGGGGTTCTGCATGACAATTTTCCCAAGTTCTGAAAGGGGGATTTTATGGTCGGTCAACGAATAAGATATTATAGAAAAACCAAAGGCCTAACCCAGGAAGAACTGGCACAGGGAATTTGTTCTGTCTCATACTTGAGTAAGATTGAGAAAGGGGACGCCAAATCAAGCGAAGAAGTCATTAATCTGCTTTGCGAACGTCTAGGTATTTCGCCGGAGGAAGTGGACGAAAGTAAGATCCTTGAGATGCTAAATGAGTGGAATATGATGATGGTTGATAGGCAGTTTGAAGAAGCGAGTAATACTTACATTGAAATAAAAGAAAAAATGGAAGGTATAACTGATCCCAGTTTACGCTTGAGATATGAACTATTTTATTCTAGGTATCTAATGGTCATTGAACCACCAATGCTTGATGAAACTAAAGAAAAATTAGAAAGCATTGAAAAACTATTAGATCATCTCTCGAATGATTTAAAATTCTATTACTTTATGTTTTGGGGTATGTATTACAATTTTAATAAGAATTACAATGAAGCTCTAAACTATCTTCACAAAGCAGAAAAGCAATTTAATCAAACTTCAAATATACAAGACTCCGAAGCCGCTGTGAACTATTATCTTTTAGCTTTAACCTATAGTTTTTTAATGCGTGTTACTTCAATCACTACTTATACATTTAAAGCTATTTATATATTTGATAGAGATTATAATTATAGTAGAAGTGCGGATTGTCAAATCTTATTGGGAATAAGTTACAGGAGAGCAAAGCATTATGACTTGGCAGAAACACATTTAAAAAATGCATTAAAGTATTCCACAATGTTTAAAGATGAAACACTTAACGGGATAATCTACCACAACTTAGGATATATTTCCTCGTGTAAGAAGGAACATCTAAAAGCAATTGACCGCTATGAAAAAAGTCTAGGTTATAAACAAAGTCAATCCCCTCAAAATATGGCTAATACCATTTATCTATTGGCATCTGAACACTATGAATTAGGGAACTTTGAGAAAGTTTTAGAATTGATTAAATCTGGTTTAGACCTTGTGGATGAAGAACAGGAATCTTATTATAATCTAATCCTTCTTCAATACAAGATCAACGGAATTGAGTCTGAAGAATATATTCAATATCTCAGAAAAAAAGCTATACCCTTTTTCGAGCATAAAGGAATATGGGAATATGTTTCTAACTATGCCGAATTATTAGCAGACATGTTCTTTAACCAAGGGCATTACAAAAAAGCAAGTGAGTATTATAGAGTTGCAAATAATGCAAGAAAAAACATTTTTTAATTTAGGAGGATAGATATATGAAAAAACTAATATTTTTTATAATCATAGGAATTTTTACAATCTCTTCATTACATTCTTATACTCTTCAAACTTCAGATAACAATCCAAGTATTAAAAGTTTAAAGATTGCGGCTGATAATAACCCTAGCATCAAGAAAGCATTTATGGCTTCTGATAACAATCCTGGAATTAAAAGCTTTATTCTTGCAGCTGATAATAACCCTAGTATCAAGAAAGCTTTCATAGCTTCTGACAACAACCCTGGAATTAAAAATTTTATTCTTGCAGCTGATAACAATCCTAGTATTAAAAGTTTTAGAATTTCATCTGATAATAACCCTAGTATAAAAAATGCATAGGAAACTGATTAGAAAAAGCTCTCAAACCTGAGAGCTTTTTTTCATGCCCTAATAACCACCTTCGTCCCAATAGGCACGATCTGCGATAATTCCAAAACATGATTATTTTGCATCCGCACACATCCTTTGGATACGTTTTTGCCGATGGATGATGGTGTATCTGTGCCATGTATGCCATAGTGTGGGCGTGAGAGTCCCATCCACATGACTCCGAACGGTCCACCTGGATTTGGTGCTTTATTGATTATGGTATAGGTTCCGGTCGGTGTAGGTGTTAGCATTTTTCCTACGCCGATCGGATAACGTTTGATTACTTTCCCATCTTTTACGAGGGCTAGTCTTTTTCTTACTGTTGAAATATAGATCTCATAAGGCATCATCATACCTCCCGCTTTAGCTTATGCAGGACAAATATGAAATGACTCTATTTGGCTATTTGGCTACCATGAAGCATTGTTCACTATGTGTGGCTGGTTTTCGGCCAGTAGCTTCTAAAAAGCTCTCTGCCGTTGTTAATCCTACGTGTTTAAATGTTTTTTTCAACACTTTTTGTTTTTCCTCTGTTTCATTTGGCAGTTGTTTTAAAAACGCTTCGAAGCTGCCAAACTTCTTTACTAGTTCGTGGACTCTCTTTGCGTTTTCAATCGTCGCTTCAATCTTTTTTCTATGTCTGACAATCCCTGCATCATTTAGTAAACCATCAATCTCTTTTTCACCAAACTGCATGACCTTTTCTATATCAAACTGCGAAAACGCATTTCTAAAGTTTTCTCTTTTGTGAAGAATCGTCTTCCAGCTTAAACCGGATTGAAATAGCTCTAGTGTTAAACATTCGAACAACTCATTGTCGCCTTCTACATATTGACCCCATTCGGTATCATGATACTGTTGCAGCATCTCACTTTCTTCACTCCATTTGCATCGGTTCATCTCATATACTCCTTTTTAAAAAATAAAAAGCGCAGCGGGGCTGCACTTTAGTTATTGGGTTGCACGCATTTCTGAAAACGGATAGATAACGACCTCTGAACGACCTTCAATGGCTTTCGTTTCAATCAAACCTAGTCCGTTTCGGGAGTCCATACTATTAAGACGGTTGTCACCCATTACGAAAACTTTTCCTTTAGGGACTTTAAGTGGTCCGAAGTCTTCTGTTAAATACACACCTAAGCTTTTCGCTTCCGATTTGTTTTCTTGCAGATACGATTCTTTCACTTTTTTATTATTAACATAGAGGTCGTCACTCTTCATTTGAATAATGTCCCCTTCTAAACCTATCACTCGTTTTACATATCGCTTATCGTCACCTTTAATGATGACGATGTCTCCTTTTTGTGGTTCAGAAAACGCATAAACGATCTTATTCACATATAACTTTTCTTGATCGTGAAGAGTAGGTGACATGGATGCACCTTCTACCATATATGGAGCAAAGAAATAGGCTTTTGTGATGAATACAAAGACTAAAGCAAAGCCAATCGCCTTTAGCCAGCTTACCCATTCGTTTTTTTGCTTTGTTTCTTTTTCTTGTTCTATCATATCTTCATTCACCTCGGCGCAACGATTTCAATTTTTAATCGATCTGGATCTTCAAAGAATAAAGCATAATGATTTTCTCCACCTGCAAAAGGAAACTTGTCCTCATACAAAAAGGAAATATTTTTCTTCTTCAATTGTACACGAAGGTGCTCTATTTGCGCACGTGATTTAGCCCAAAAGGCCAAGTGATTAAGTCCTGGTCGCTTCCGGTGAAAAGGTATGTCATTGTAAGAATTCTCCGTTTGTACAAAAACAAGATACAGTGATTCCATTTTGTAGCTAAACCCTTTTTCCCATTCTTGAAAAAGAGAAAAGCCTAACTCCGGCAGCAGCCATTCATAAAAAACTTTTGTTTCCTTTAGATTCTTTACGTTGATTTCGATATGATGCAAGCCTCGTGGTGATGTCATGATTTCTCCTATTTACCCTCTACTTAAAAAAAGGTACTCTATCACTTTTAATATTTCGCGAAATAGCCTACAATGGTAAAGATTTCCGCTTCACTACAGGAGGGTTATATCTATGAACACTAAAACAAAACACGCAGCAATCTTCCTGGCTATTTCTTTGCTTTGGTTGAAAACATATATTGTTTATAAAGTTTCATTTACGCTGCCTATCGATCATTTCCTGCAAGAAATTTTATTATTTTTAAATCCTTTAAGTTTTCTCGTACTCTATTTTTGTTTTGCTAACCTGGCTTCACCTGCTAAAAGAAGACGAATCATCTTAAGGCTCTCCTTCATTTATAGCTTTATCTTGTATGCGAACGTCGTCTATTATCGATTCTTTACCGATTTTCTTACGATCCCGGTATTGTTTCAAACAAAGAATGTTGGTGATATCGGAAACAGTGTTTATGAACTGATCTATATCACAGACATTTTCTTTTTTGTTGATCTATTTTTACTGGCTTATCTATTGAAGCAGACAAGATGGAAGTCAGATCATCAATTAAAAACAGTGGATCGGAGAAAATTTTTCTTATATGGTGTGGCTATTTTATCTGTTCATTTAGTCCTTGCAGAAATAAACCGGCCTCAGCTTTTAACTCGTACATTTGACAGAGAAATTCTTGTAAAAAGCCTAGGAACCTTCAATTACCACCTGTACGACATCATGCTCCAATCGAAGTCTTCTATGCAAAAAGCACTAGCAAGCAATATGGATGCTGAGGAAATTCTCCGGAATGTAAAAAAAGAGACCGTTAATAACCCTGAGCTCTATGGAATTGCCAAAGGAAAAAACTTAATCATGGTCTCTCTCGAATCTACGCAAAATTTTGTACTGAATTACGAAATTAACGGTGAAGAAGTTACCCCTTTCTTAAACGAACTTGCTAAATCCAGCTATTATTTTAATAATTTTTATCATCAAACAGGTCAGGGGAAGACATCCGATTCTGAGTTTTTGATCGATAATTCCTTATATCCACTGCCAAGGGGTGCTGTTTTTCAAACCCATCCATTGAACGAATATAACGCGATGCCTGAAATTTTAAAGTCAAACGGCTATTATTCTGCTGTTTTTCACGGCAACAATAAAAGCTTTTGGAACCGGGATGTTATTTATAAAACAATGGGCTATGACAAGTTTTATAGTGAGGAATACTATAACGTAACAGACGAAAACTCGATCAACTATGGACTTAAAGATATACCTTTCTTTGATCAATCCATGCCCTATTTAAAGAAGCTGCCTCAGCCTTTTTATGCTCGGTTTATTACCCTTACAAACCATCATCCTTATTTGATCAGTGAAAAGGAACAGTGGATCGAGCCCTACCCTGTAGAAGATGGAACGGTTAGCCGCTATTTTACAACCGTACGCTACGCGGACGAAGCATTGCGCCAGTTTTTTGAAGAACTGAAGAGTTCTGGATTATATGAGAATTCAGTGGTAGTCGTTTATGGAGACCATTACGGGATATCTGAACGACATCAAGAAGCGATGGCTGATGTATTGAGCAAAGCCACGCTCACAGCCTTCAATCAAGTAGAACTGCAACAAGTACCCTTATTCATTCACGTTCCAGGAAAAAAAGGCAAGCAGCTTGATACGGTCGGTGGACAGATTGATCTAAAACCTACGCTGCTACACTTACTTGGAATTGAATCTAAGGATGACGTTCATTTTGGTACAGATCTATTTTCAAAAGAACATCATGAATTAACCGTTCTCCGTAACGGCTCGTTCGTTACAGACGATTATATTTATACAAATGAGACGTGTTATGTAAAACCTTTTGGAGCACCTGTAGAAGAGGAAAAATGTAAGCCTTATATCGAACAGGCAAAAGAGGAACTCGATCAGTCAGATCGAATCATCTATGGGGATCTGCTGCGTTTTTTAAAATAAATATAGCCCCCTTGTGAGGGGCTATATTTTTTGGTGTGTATCATGATTCATTTAAAACCTTCTTTTACTTCTTTTGATATTCTAATTATAGAGCTGAGGCCTAGGATTAAACACGAAATAAAAAATATGCTATTCCACTCACCTATGAAGATGAAGTAAAAGATGCTTAACAAAGCAGCTAAAATAATCATACAATCTAAAATAAAGGCAAACTTCACTCTCATTTTCTTAACCTCCTAAGTCTTTTTATAAGGCTGTTTTCGAAAACTTTGTTGCTTTTGGAAGTGTTGATTTCCGTTCCAGGCTGCTCGCTTTCCACGGGGCAGACGCTGAGCCACATTCGTACGTTTCACTCTTAAGTGTCTCAGCTGTCCGCCTGTCCCGTAGGAGTCTCGCACCTTCCACTCCAATCAAATGTCAAAGGTGGAAATGAGTTAAAATCAACAAATTTTTTTGAAAAGAGCGTTTTGCAAAGAAGCAGTCTTATTTTATTATAAAAGATCATTTGTTAAAGGTGGAAATATGTTGAAACCTCTTTTTGCTTATTTTACAGATATTCATGGTAATTTGGATGCTCTTCAAGCTGTTATTGATGACGCTACACGTATGGGAATCTCTCGTTTTATTAGCGGCGGTGACATGATTGGAATCGGTCCGTTTACAAACGAGGTGCTTGAACGGTTATGTAACCTGCTTTCTATTATGATGGTCACAGGAAATCATGATGAATCGATCTTGGCGTTAAAATATGGTCTGCCTCACCCTAAGAGTCACAAACATGCGAAGCAACATCATCAATGGATTGCTGATCAGCTAACAGATACTCATGCTCATATTTTAAGCACACTTCCCCGAGAGCTAATATTTGAGGAAGATGGTTTCCGTTTTCTCATCACGCACTATCCCTTCAAGGAAGGAAAAAAAGAATCTCCAATCGTTGAAGATCCTTTTATGCCAATTATGAGTGAACCGGATTCTATAGGGATGAAAGAGCTTTTTAAAGGCTTATTCACCTATGATTTTATAGGATTTGGTCATCATCATATCCTTCACGACTTTCAGATAAATCAAACTCATTTAGTGAATCCTGGTGCACTAGGTTGTAATAAAGTTGCCGAAGCGCGCTATGCCATCATCTATATCACAGCTGAACAGAAACTTAAGATTGAATTTAAATCTGTGGCGTACGATCAAACCAATCTGTTTAAGACTTACAGAAAGCTTGAAGTTCCAGATGGTCCGTTTTTAATGAGAGCTTTTCATAGTTAGCGAGTAGCTCTTTTTTTTGCGACTTATTTTATTATTGTGCGTCTTTGTAGTAGAAATCATTTATTTTGTTTTATTCCATTCATCTAATGTCATCCTATTAAACTCTTCTTCGACATCCAATCTTAAAGGAGCCATTAACTCGATGCTATTTCCATCTGGATCTGTAAAATAAATGGCTGCGTGAGCTTGTGGATTATTAGGTAATACTAAAGGTTGTTTTTCAGGTGGAAATCCAAAATTAGTAGTGACTTCTATAGCCCTTTCTTCTAACCAACTCTTTATATTTAACATATCCTCTCTATCTATTTGAAAAGCGATATGTCTTAACGATGGGTGATAAGGTGTTTTAACCTTGTCTGTTTCCCATAACCCCAACCAACTTCTTCCTTTCTCAATCCAGAAAAACACTAAATTATCTTGTTGATACGCGATTTCTAAATCTAGTTTCTTATAAAAGTCTATGGATGTTTTAAGATTACTTACCGGTAAATGTGCTTCGTAAAGTCCTTTAATCATTTTATTACTCCTATTAACTTATTCTTTGGGGAAAAGTTTTGTAGTTTGTATAAATTCAATCTCTTCTCCGTCTGGGCCTTCGTAAAAAACAGTTCTCCAACCGTTTGGAAGGTCAAACGGTCCTTCTGTTAGAAAGATCTCCTCCTGAGATAGTTCCTTTATTTTTTCAATTACAGATGTCACGCTGAATGCGAAATGGCTGGATGACGTATGACTCCCTAAATTAGGTATCAATTCAAGCTGAAATCCTTTCCCTATTAAAAAAATGAGCTCTGTATCGTTCCACATGAAACTTTCTTTTTCTTCAATCGGAAGAATTCTTTCATAGAATTCACTAGACCTTTTCATATCACTTACGTAGAGACCGATATGATGTAGCATCTTATTCTCCTAAAATTAGATTCATATCGCCAAACTCATGCCAGAGATAGCGCTTTTGAATCGCATCCTTGTAAGCTTTATATAACTTGGATCGATCTACGAATGCAGAAAGCAGTTGCAGATGACTCGCCTCCGGTTCATGCATCCCAGTAATTAATCCATCACATACTCTCAGTTTCGTGTTTTCAGTAATATATAGATTCGTCCATCCACTAGCTGCCTGGACCCTTCCGTTTTGTTGTGCGACTGTCTCTAGCGCTCTTACAACTGTTGTACCCACTGCGATGACGCGACCTCCAGTGTTTTTCGTTTCAGAAATAAGGTCTGCCGTTTCATTCGGTATATGATAGTTTTCGAAGTTTTTATCCGGTCCTTTATGCCACTTATCGTCCAGCAAATAACTTAATCCCGTATGAAGCGTAATATAAGCAATCCTAACGCCTTTTTTCTGAAGTCGGAACAGAAGCTCCCAACTGAACGCCCTTCCAGCAGAAGGCATCTCTACAGACCCTGGTATGGTTGCGAAAACCGTTTGATAGTAATCAAGATTCCAAGGCTTCTGGATGTATTCATACCTGACAGGTTCCCCTAGATCATAGATCTGGTTGAACAGCGAAGAGCAACATAGATTAAAGGCTAATAATACAAAAGGTGTGTCTTCTGACTGTTTCATAATAGTAGCCGTTAATGTTGGCGAAAAACGGATGATATCCCCCTTCTTTACAGTTCCGCTCACAGGAAGTGCTTCCCATATTGACTCATTCTTCCTGTGAGCCAGTCGGATCTCTACCTCAGTGCCATCAGCTTCTTTCTGACTTTTTAATACCGCTGGAACTGTTCGGCTCGCGTTAAGTACAAGCAAGTCACCTTTTTTCAAATATCTATCTAGTTGATAGAACTGAGTGTGATTGGTCTTCCCTGTATTTTTGTCGAGCACCATCATCTTTACATAATCTCTGCGCAATCCTCTTCGTTCTGGTGGTTCTATTGCATTTAGTTCCTCTGGAACCTCAAACTTCATCGCTGTTTCCATTAAAACTCACTCCCCTCAAGCTGAAACGTCTGTGCTTCAAATCGCTTTCCGGTAATGAGTGAAGAGGCATCTGATGCCAAGTATCCAAAAACAGCCGTCAGATCCTCAGGTTGTGAAAGCTCATAATCACAATCTGGTACAGCACGTGCATGCATGTCTGTATCCATCTCACCAGGATCAACCATGTTCACTCGTACACCAGATTCACTAACTTCGTCTGCCCACGTTTCTGTTAACCCTTCTAGTGCAAATTTTGAGATGCCATATGCTCCCCAGCCTGCATAACCAGTTGCACCAGCTTCCGATGTAATATTAATGATGCTTCCTTGTTGTTTTTGAAGCATGATTGGTAATACTCTTCTCGTAACTAAGAATGGTCCGATCGTATTAACACGGAGAACTTCTTCAAAATCTTGTTCTGGATAATCAAGCAAATAAGGAATTGGACTTGGACCAATAATTGATGCGTTGTTGATCAACACATCTATTGCACCAAAATGCTCCTCTGTCAGTGCTACAAATCGCTCTACATCTTTTGACTTTGACATATCTGCTTCTATCGCGAGGACGTCTGCTCCAAACTGAATCGCTTCATTTTTCACACTTTGAAGGGCACCTTCGTTTCTTGCACATATCGCCAAGTTATACCCTTCCCGGGCAAAATATAGAGAAAGCGCTTTACCTAAACCTTTTGAAGCTCCTGTGATCATGATTACTTTTTTCATTATTTGTTCCTCCTGAATTTATATTTTATACTTTTTATACATTTATGTTTACTAAGTATTTTTATTATAGTTACACTTCTTTCCATTCGTCAACGATAAAGTTTACAAATTTTTCGACAAATTTCCCGGAAAATAAAAAAACCTCTGCAGTAGCAAAGGTTTTACTTTAGCCGAAATGATGCTCCATCTATGATTTCAACATCGTTTCTTTCTTTTATTTCTCTCATCAGCTGAAAAAGGGCTAAATCTTTTTTCTTCGATTCGATCATACAATCGATTTCTTCCACACTGCCTTTTACTTCTTTTAAAAAATCAAAAAACATTTTCACATCTACAAAGTCAGCATGATTTCTAAATTGTTTCTCGCTCTTTGGACTTGAGATATGCATCTTCAATGGCAATGAAGATGTTTTCCATGACTCTACCACTCGCGGCCAATGCTGTATCCAGTTCTCGTCATGATGGTAGGCAAGGTGATGGTGATAATCGAACACGAGGGGAATCTGCAGCTTTTCACATAGGTACAAAGCATCCGCCATTGTAAAAGATGTATCGTCGTTCTCTAGCATGATCATTCTTTGAATCGATAACGGAACGCTTCCCCAATTCTGCACGAATCGCTCAAGTGCTACATCGGTTTCTTTATAATTTCCACCTACATGCATCACACAACGATGCTCTGTATCGATTTCCATGCTTTTAAGTATTTTGTAGTGCAACTGTAGCGTCTTTAGAGAATTTTTAAGAATCTCCTTTTTCGGAGAATTGATCAGTACAAAATGGTCCGGGTGAAAATCTAGCCTCATATTATGTTGTTTTGCATATTGTCCCATTTCATGGAATGCATCACGTAAAGGACTGATATAATCCCAGTCTAAGAGTTCACCATGATTGGCTAGCGGAATGATTCTGGATGTCATTCGATAAAACCGTACATCGTTAGCCACGGCATGCTTTAACACTCGTAACGTATTGGTTATATTGGCTAGCGATATGCGCTCAAGTTTCCTCAAACCTGCTTCTCTATTCTGCAACTGACTGAATTGTTTATAGGTCATCGTTTTGGATGGAGAAGCATTCTTCAATTCCATGCTCATCGCTACAAAACCAAGCTTAATTATAGTCATCTGTCACACCTCTTTTTCATCACTAACAGTATGACCCTATTGCTTTTGTTTTTATCCAATATGATGAAGGGCTGTTGAATTGATTTCTCCTGAACTACGAAAAAACTGCCCTCAACACTGAGGACAGTTCGCGTATCTATTCAGGGTAAATATCTTTTCGAACCTACATACGTTCCCTTCCAGTACTTAGCATTCAGTGATTGTATTCGTACTCCTTTTGAAGTAGCGGCAATAAACTCTCTATTTCCCATATAGATACCTACAAAGGAAACACTTTTGCCATTAGTCTTAAAAAATACGAGGTCACCTAATTTTTCTTTTCCTTTTGATACAGGTTTACCGCCTTTGTATTGATCAGCAGCCGTTCTTGGCAGACTTTTGTTCACTACTGTTGTTTTAAAAATATATGTGGTAAAACCTGATGAATCAAATCCTTTTGGTGTTGTACCTCCCCATTTAAATGGAGTTCCTTTGTATAGTTTAGCTGTTTCAGTTACTTCTTGATCGTAAGATGGAGATGCTTTTGCGACAGATACATCGCCTAAAATGAATAGAACTGCGAGTCCTAAAGAAACTATTGCGACGAGTAAACGTTTCATGTTTAACATCCTCTCTTAAATAAACTCTTTCACTCTATTAGTCGATCATTACACCATGAACGTTACTCTCTTTCCATAGAAAAAAGACTGCAAATTACAGCCTTTTTCGACACTCATCTTTATACTATTGATAGAAGTTTGCTCCGGTCACTCCTTCAATCTCTTCATTAAGCTTATAAGGACCGATTGAATCAATTTTCGTATTATTAAACTTTACAGATTTATAACCATAACTTTCAGCTGTTAATAGAATAGCATCGATCATCATCAGATCTTCTGTATCATCAGCAGATAATTTCACAGAATCAGGAAAGGTAATCTCTACGTCATCCTTGTTTAGTACTTTTACACCTAATACTGTGTTTTTCGGTAACAGCGGTTTAAGGCCGCGCTCTTGCTCATCATCCATCATCTCAAGAGCATCTTCAAACTCCTTTGGCATCGATTTCGTGTCTACCCCCGTTGCATAAAGACTGACGATAAAAGCATCTGTTGATGGGGCGTCATAACGGAAATGAGGAGCTCCAGGAACTTTAAGATCCCACTCAGAAACTGTTCCATAGCGCTGGAATTCATAGCCTTTATCACCATTCATACGCAGTTCCACTTTCGCCTTCTGATTCTCGTTAGCAAAAGTCATCGTGATTAAAGCCTGAAGCAGTGGTTCTTCAGCTCCATTAATAGACCCTGCAGGTAGATCAACAATCACCGTTTCTTCTTCCTCGGTAATTTTCGCCTTCTCTAGCGGACTATCCGTTAATCCAACATCGCTCGGATTGAATGCTTTAAGTTCTTTATTTACTTTATTAACATAAAAGTCTTGATCAGTTACGAAACTGACAGGTATGACAAGCTGTGCTTGGTCATCCAGATAACCTACCGTCACCCAATCTTTGTTCATCGCTTTTAGATTCTTTTCCAAATATGGTGCGTGATACGCTACAGATGGTTCAGCTTTCATAATTCCAACAGAATTTTGATCCTTATCCGCTGAATCATCCAGCGATTTTTCTTCCATCTTATCCGATTGCTCTGCAACTTTGGAGTTTTCCATCTGTACCCCGTTCTTTACTAGATCAGGCGCAAAGACACCGAATATGACAAGCGCGCAAGCTGTAGCGAGTGCCGGTAGACTCCATGAAGGAAGTCGTTTCCATTTATTATCCTTATAATTAATATTTGCCTGAACCTTTAAGAAAAGCTCCTGCTTAGATCGGCGGTCTCTTATCGGGGGCAAATGCTTAAGATGCTCTTCAATCTTTTCATCATTCCACTTAATTGGTTCCATCTTTCAATTCCTCCTCCAGGCCCGGTTGCTGATCCAGCCATTTGCGCAATTCTTTTATAGCCCGGTGCTGGGTGGTCTTTACTTTACTTTCGGTCCAACTTAAAATTTGCGCAGTTTCTGAGATCGATAATGATTGAATGTACCGAAGTACAAGCACTTGCTGCTGATCGAGTGAACAACGTTTCATCATTGTATATAAATCTCGGTAAGACTCTTTTTTTGCAACTAATTCTTCTGGAAGGGGATCTCCATCACGCAATACACTTTCACTTTCTTTTATGTCAAAGAATAGGAACCGTTTGTTGCGTCTGGATTGTTTTCTAAGCCAGTCAATGGCCACGTGCCTGGCAATGGAATACAACCATGTTTTCTCTGAACTCTTGCCTTCGAAACTTTCGTAAGCATTTAATACCCGTATATATACTTCTTGCACTAGATCTTCTGCCGATTCGCGATTTCGTACCATATAGAAGATAAATTGAAATAACGCCGTATGATACTCATCGTACAATCGGTCGAACGTTTCCTTCACTTCGGATGGCCCCCTATCTCTATGTATTTATGTAGTCGAATTTACTTATAAAAAGTTACATTACAAACATGTTACTTCTAAGTCTACTCTTTTTTATATCATCTCGATAGGACCATTTGGTCGATAATTCCCAACAAAAGTGGAACTCCTTAGACAAAACCAGTCAGTAAATTCACCTTGAGCAGCCCGTATACCGCACCATACAAAAAAGACACCAAAACCTTGGTGTCTCGTCATTATTTTGTTATTACATAGCTTAAAAACATTTCTTCAATGGTATCCCAGGCAATTCGGTACTGCTCTTCTTCTCCTAGAAACGAATAATGAAGTACGTTACCATCACGAAGTGCCCAAAAGATTCGTGAAATGTTTTGCGGATCTAGCTCTTTCTTAATTTCTCCTGATTCCTGACCTTCTTTAATGATCTTCACAATATAATCAATAAAACGATTATACCGCGCTGCAAGAATCGTTCGTAGATCATCTTGCCTTGATCCATAGAGCCAGAATTCAATATATACACGCATCGTCTGCTGATCATCTTCTTTTAACTCTTGTTTTTTCCAACGTTTGAATAGATTCTCTAGCTTTTTACTAGCACTTGTAAGAGAGGCGTTCTCTTGTTCCATATCTTCAAAGAATTCATCTGTTCGCTTCTTTAAAAGCTGAAGGTAGATTTCTTCTTTACTAGCAAAATAGTTATAGATGGCACCTTTACTAATGTTAGAATCTTTAACGATGTCGTCAATAATCGTAGCTTGGTACCCCTTTTCACTAAAGCATTTTAAGGCGCTCTCAAGAATGTGGTTGCGTTTCTCTTCTTTATACTCAGCTGAAACTTTAGGCATGATGCTTCCTCCATTTATGACACGTCTTCTATAAGTATAACAGAGTTTTCAGTCTATTTCGGAAAAAGTTTTCACAAGGGGCGACTCGTTAATCTGATTAATTACTCGTTCCATGTGAACTTGTTCAACGAGTGTCGTAAATCCTTTTTCACGCAGCAATTGGTTTAGATGATCCTCTTTTTTAGGTATGTTGATCGTTATCCTTTTTACGGATTCCTCTGCTGGTGCGAATGCGATTTTTACCAACTCTCTCACCGTCTCCTCTTGGAATTCATTCTGTTCGTCGGTTACACATTGATAGAGTAGAATGGCTGATAGGTTCCCTGTTTCATTGTAAACTTTTTTATACACAGCGTATCCAAGTGGAGTTTCGCCTTTCAACCCCATCACACAATTAAAATTACTTAAACTTTGAAATTGGGTCTGCCATGCGGGAACAGGCTTGAAAAAAGGTAGCCGTTTTATATCAGACATGGATACATCTATGACCTTTACCTTTGAACTAGCATTGTTCCATGTAGTAATAACACCTTCATGCTGAAGATACGTCAGCTCTTCGAACGTCTCATAACCCATGCTTGTATAAAGTTTTATAGCCGCTTCGTTTTCTTTGATGGCTTCGAGCCTTGCAACATCCACTTTCTCTTCTTCATATATATTTAGACAGACGGATATGAGCTTCTTACCTACACCCATCCCTCTAAAAGCTGGAGCAATTGCGGTTCCCCCGTTCCATACATATCGTTTGTTGTTAATCGTTCGAAAACTGTTCAGTACAAAGCCTGCTAATTTGCCATCGTAAACAGCCACGACGGACTTTTCTAAAGAAATTCCTTCAGCAGCAATCTTTTGTATGAATCGATTAAGGTCCATGGTCATATCAGAGAAATAATGTTTCCACGATTCGTTCCATAACGAAATCGCTTCATTAAAAGTTAACTCACTAAATCGTTTAATGACTAACACTACAATCACTCCTCAATCCTTTTTAAAACGACTGGTCGTTTTATTAAATTTTATAAAAAAAGGAAATGTATGACCAACATAATCGTTCGACAAAATCAGAATTTCTTTCATTGATATAAAAAAAGCTGATAATAAGAGGAAATATCCCTCCTAGATATCAGCTTTTCACTCATTTATGATCTCTCTTGTTTATACAACATCTTAAAATGATCATAATACTCTTCGACTTTTCGATCTTCTTGTTTCAAATAATCATCTACTTGTTGTTCTGATGACAATTGAAGAGCCTTCTCTCCAAACTCACTCAAATCATCTAGTACACCAGAAGTTTTCTCCCCAATCTCAACATCCTCTTTTAATAGTTGAGCGATTTCCGTTAATTTATTAAGCTGTTCTTCACTTACGGTTTTATTTTGATGAATATCTTCCAACATGGAGTAAATAATCTGAGCTCTTTCTTTCGTCTGTGTTTTCATAGAATCACTCCTCTAGTATAACCTTCCCCCATCAAGTCTCTTAATAAACTGTTTTATATTTACAAGTATTGGGTAAATCAGGAGTAGTAACTTAGAGAAAGGAAGAGTGCTGTGGCGAAAAGGACTGTACTTCGTCAGAAAAGAAAACGATCACTTTGGATTCGGCGAACAGCTATTATTACTCTCATTCTTTTCTTATCCAGCGTGACATTTGGAGGCGCATTGATCTATGCATATGTGAACGGTACTCCAAAGCTTACAGCTGATGATTTAAAAGATCCTCAATCATCGATGATCTATGATATGAACGATGAGTTCATCACTTATGTAACAGGCTCTGAACGACGAGAATATATCAAGATTGATGACATTCCCGAACTCGTCCAACAAGCATTTATTTCTACAGAAGACGTTAGGTTTAAAGATCACATGGGAATTGATGTGAAGCGAATTGCTGGAGCCGCCGTTGCAAATGTACAAGACGGATTCGGTGCTGAAGGTGCAAGCACGATCACACAGCAAGTAGTTAAGAACTCTGTCCTTTCTTCAGACAAAACACTGGAACGAAAAGTTCAAGAAGCATACCTTGCTATTCAATTAGAACAAAAGTACACAAAGAATCAAATTCTGGAGATGTACTTAAACAAAATATACTTTGGTAGCGGAGCATATGGTGTTGCGACTGCTTCAAAAACATATTTTAATAAACCTCTGAAAGATCTATCACCTGCAGAAGCTGCTCTTTTAGCCGGCCTGCCTCAAAGGCCGAGCAGTTATGACCCTTTCCTTCACCCGAAAGTGGCCGAGGAAAGACGAAATACCGTATTGCAGCTCATGTACAAAAATGGTGCAATTACTAAACAACAAAAAGATGAAGCGATGAAAACATCTGTAACAAAATCCCTCTCAAAAGAAAAAACGAAGCAATTAAAGTACGAAGCATTTATTCAGCAAGTAATTAAAGAGTTGAAAGAAAAAGGAGTATCTGAACGAGCGATTTATGAAGGCGGATTAAAGATTTATACAACACTGGATCCAAAAGCCCAAGCTCATACCGAAAAAGTGCTATCCACTGAAGAATATGTCGACTACCCAAATGACAAATTTAAGGCCGGTGTCGCGCTGCTTGATACAAAGACTGGTGTTATTCGTGCCATAGGAGGTAACCGGGCAAGTGGTGAGCAAAACATCGAAAAAGGATTTAACTATGCGACCGATATAACACGTCAGCCCGGTTCGACCATCAAACCAATCTTGGATTATGGTCCTGCTATTGAAAAGTTTAAATGGTCTACGTATAAACAGATTAAAGATGAAGAGTTAGAGATCGACGGTTGGGAAGCTGGGAACTGGGATGATGAATTTCATGGAGATGTTTCCATGCGAGAAGCACTCGTTCATTCTTATAATATTCCTGCGATCAAAACATTTATGGAAGTTGGCTCTGAAGATGCCGTAAGTTTCGCTAAACAGCTAGGTATTCCGATCAAGACTGCTCATCCTGCCTATGCCATTGGTGGATTCGGTAAGGGTCCCTCACCTTTAGAACTAGCAGGCGCTTATACAGCTTTCGGAAACCAAGGCGTTTATCATAAACCGACCACACTGCGTAGTGTAAAATATCCAGATGGCTATGAAACGAAGTACGAATCTAAGCCTGTTGCAGCCATGCATGATTACACGGCTTATATGATTACAGATATGCTTAAAGATGTTGTTAAACGAGGAACGGGTACGTTAGCCGCTATACCTGGATTAGAAGTTGCAGGCAAAACGGGAACGACGAACATGCCGGACGGCCTTGATCATATAGAGAAGGGCTCTAGTGACTCGTGGTTCGCAGGTTATACAACAAATTACACAGCCGCTGTATGGACTGGTTATGACAAAACAACAGCTGAGAGTTATCTCACACCTGAAGATCAAAAGATCGCTAAATATATTTTTAAATCCATCGTCTCAGAAGTTTCAAAGGATAAAAAGACAGCAGGATTCTCTAAGCCAAAGTCAGTTGAGGAAATATATATAAACAAAGATACAGGATATGTAACAAAAGAGGATAGCGGCTCAAACGTGACCAAAGAACTTATCGTAAAAGGTACATCACTAAAAGAGATGACTGCTCCGGTAAAAACAAAAAAAGCCGGTAAGAAAGACCGTGCGAATAGTAACAAGAAAGATGAAGAGAAAAAGAAGGATGAAAAGAAAGATTTAGACAAGATTAAGGAAGATGAGAAAAAGAAAGAAGACGAAAAACAAACAGAACCTCCTCCAACAAAACCAGAGGATGAGGCTGATCCGCCACCACCACAAGATGACAATCCGGATGATCCTGGTACAAAACCTGAACCTGAGGATCCTCCGACAGTACCAGATCCGCCTCCAACGGAACCTCCTCCGCCAACAGATCCGCCACCGACGGAACCACCACCAGCGGATGATGGTGAAGGTACCGGAACGGGAGCAGGCGCTGGAACATCTGGAACAACAACTACACCGTAATCAAAAAAGTAACCCGCTCATTTTTCGCGGGTTACTTTTCTATGAACTCATACAAAAAGGATTCTCCATTACGATAAAAACGAGGATCATAAATCCCTAGTTTCTCGTCTTCTTCAACCACAACAACGAACGGAGACCAATCATAAAGTGTTTTTGCTTTTGGATTTTCTTCAAAAAGAGGCTCTAGATCAGCTTCATCGCTCGAAACCAACACATGCTCAACTTCCGGCTTAATAAAAAGACTATCTTTCACAATCTCTACTTCACTATCTTTTTTTCCGATTACTTGAAACTGTGTAGGAACAAAGCCAGCAGCTAATGCGACCTCATCATACTTTTCTTTTGCTTCGCTATAGATGACATAGCCTTGGAGAGATTGTATCGCAACATGCGCAACCATCAAGATCCATACCACACGGAAAACTTTAAAACGATCGGATAGTTCTTTTTTTCTTGAAACGATAAAACCAGCAAGCATCAAGAACCAATATACAAAATCAACAATGGGAATCGTACCAAAGGTGACTCGATAGCTTGAGAAAGGCTCGAGATATCCTGTTCCCCACGTGTTAAAAAGATCACTCGTATTATGAATAAACACGGCTAAGAGCGCCCAGTAGAACAGCCTTCGATCTTTGACCTTAAATAAAACTCTGCTAAGAAGGTAGATGATAATGCCCCAAACAGGAACGAGGAAAAAAGAATGTGTTAATCCTCTATGCCACATCTGCTGCATGATGCGGCCCGTTTCCGTAAGGTTTACGACCACATCTATATCAGGAATCTGGCTGCCTACCACTGTCGTAAACAACAAAGCTCTCTTGTGTGACTTGTCCATATTCATTTTATTCGCAGCGCCATACAATGTTAAACCAAACAAGGTGTGAGTTACTGTATCCATAAGTCCTCTTTCATTCTTTTTTCTTTTATGTTAACGAAAAAAAGAACTTCTGTCTTGATAGAAGCTCTTTCAAAGGTTTCCATTATTTCCTAAGATAATTTCCGGGGAAATTCGACTTTATTTCCTACTTCTTTACACTTCTTGTTTAGAAAGTTCAACCCCTTTGTTCAAAAGGAATTTTTCAATTTGCTTTTTATGATGATTGTCGTGTTCAACCATACCTTTGATATATTCACATAATGTAATCCAGGAATTCCCCATTTGGATTTTCTCTTCCCATATAACACTCGGCACTTCTTGAAGTTTCCCAGCCAAGACGAGTCGACATTCAATCACTTCATCAATCAATGCATTTTTAGAGATACCCAATCTTGCTTCATGTGCAGCATTTCGGTTTATTTCTTCTACATCCCCTTTTTTAAGAGGAAGGTCAGATTTCTTTAAAAAATAGGAAAACCTTTCATCCCACACGAAGACATCCCATGCTTTTAGATGGGCAATGATCTCACCTGTAGACCACTTATCTTCTTGAATAGGCTCTAGCCAATACTCTTCAGGGATTCTTTTTAGTTCCTGAAGCCAATTTACTAAACTGCTATACGACATCATCACTTCACTCATTAGCATGTCCTCCTATTACTTCATGAAACTTTTTCAAATTCATTAGGATTTTGTCCATGTCACTCCTTCTCCTGGGACATACACTAAGATGAAAGCATAAGGCACAAGAAAGAAGGAGGACTACAGCATGTTTGGAAAAAGACAGAAACAACAACGTAACTGGGGTTATCCAGGTTACGGATATGGTTGCTACACCCCATGCGGCTACGGATATGGCGGTTACGGCGGAGGAGGCGGCGCTTTCGCTTTAATTGTCGTGCTATTTATCCTTCTCATCATCATCGGTGCGTCGTGGAGATAGTATTGTATTTTTTAAAAAGGCAAGAGTTCACTCTCTTGTCTTTTTGCTTTTCATCTTACGTGATTCAGCCTGTCTTCTTTTCTGATAAAAATACAAAGGACTTTTCCTCTACCAAGCTAATGCTTGGCTTTCGTTCACTCTTACTCTTCATCCTTTTTGGGAGAGGCATCTTGTTCGCTGATCGTTTGATGCCTTCTGCTATAAAATTAAAAGCTAATATAACAGCGGCAAAACTGAACACCGGAAAGAACACGAGCCATGGTGCTAAACGAAGTTGATAATAATACCCTCCGATCAGCCCCGACCATTCGTTCGAGTCTGATGCTGGTATTTCATATTCATTTGAAAATTCTCTCATCGTTGTTCCACCAAAGAAGACGCCTAAAATGCCAAGGTGAGCCAACAGTAAGAGGACGGCAATCACTTGTTGTACATAGATCAACAATAGCTTTGGCCATAGATGTGGCAGTATGTGCTTTGATAGAATTCTTAACCTAGAACCCCCCATTAATTTAGCACTTGTAATAAACTCTTCTTTTTCAATCAGGTTGATCTCTTCTTTTATAAGAATAGACGTGTTCGGCACCGCTATAGCGATGATCAGCAGCATTTCAAAAAATGCTTTCTCCCAGAATGTGAAGTTTTCTAATCGTATAATCGGTCCTACAACAAAAAAGATGAGCAGCGCTGACGGGATGTAATAGAATGATTGAGATAATCCTTTTATATAAGGCATCACTCTTCCCGCTCTCCACAAAAGAAATGATCCGATAAATGATAGACCTACCCTAAGCAAGCTGGCGACTAGCGCGATACCAATTGTGTATTTGGCTCCAGATATGATTTGAGAAAACAGATCCGCTCCCATTCGGTCACTGCCAAACCAGTAATGTCTTGACGGTTCAAATGGGGCTTTTTCTTTTGGCATTCCCTCTTCATCGTTAATATACTGTTCTTCATATATTTCATTATCTAGCACGATTTGATGATAGAAGCTAGCGATCAGCAGACCAAACACAAACAAAAAACCTACAATAAAGAAAGGATCTTTCCATAGATTCTTAATCATTTTTCACCAACCCATTTATACGTGATCACTCGTAACAAAGTGAAAAAAAGAAACATCGGAACAAATAGCAACAGCATGGAAATCGTAAAGACTGCCGGATTTCCACTAGTCCGGATAAGTGATGTAATTCCATAAATATTAAACAGAAATTCGATCATCAGCAGGTTGGATAGCATGAACCATAATATATTTCGTGACTGGTGAAACACGCTTAGCAACGTATTTGGCAATACATGACGCCATAGAATCCGAAAGCGTCCCATTCCTTTACTTCTTGCTGTATCTACATAAAGCTTTCCATACTCTTCTTCAATGTTTAATAATAGAATGCGCAGAATAAGAAAGGTCGGCAAAATGGTTAAGCATAAGATCGGAACAAAATACGTCTTTTGGTCATACAAAGATACAATCTGAAATAATAAGATGTTCGTTTTCTTAAAAAACCACACGATAAAGAACTGTATACCAATCGCGATTAATACATCTGGTATGGATTCAAAAATAAAGGAAAATACTCTTATTCTATTCTTAATGCCAGATGGAAGCATGAAAATACATAGAGCAAATAATAACGCTACGATAATCGCTATAAAGAACGCAGCAAACAAAATGGTAATCGAGTAGCCATAGATTCCCCACATGCTTGGAAAGAGCGGGTACGGACCACTTTCTGCAAAATACATGATCTCTTCAGGGTTCAGCATAACTTTAAACATTTCTGTTATTCCATCCAAGTATCCGCTCGTGTTAAATGTCATTCCACTGAACATATATGGAACAGATCCTAATAGAATAATTCCAATGACAGAAAGAACCATGGATAGGAAACTATCTTTTAAAATATACGGCATGACAAACCTCTATTCCTTACTTTTATATTCCGCTTTTGCTAGATTAAAATCTCTTGGACTAAATAGGGCGACTAATAGTGTAGAAACGTCTGTTGTGCATCCATCTACCATCAAGTGTTGATTGGAATCCATAATATAGCTACATTCAATTTCACCAGTTGGCATACCGAATGTTTTGTTGTTGTTTTTGAAAATTGTTTTATCTTTATTCATATAGTGCAATTCACTCGTAGTGGGTTCACCATTTTTAGGAAAAACCGTTATTTGCAGCTTACTCTCTTTGTCTGCTTTCACATCATCTAAAAAGGAGAACATGGGAACAAGGTACTCCGTTTTAGTCGCGCCTGTCATAATTTCAATTTCCTTCTCAGAAAGGTTTTGAATGACCACATGATCTTTTTTGATCGCCTCTTTAATCGTGAACTTCGTTTCCTTTTCAGCTTCTTTCTCAGAACAGCTCGTAAGTAGAACCCCTGCAAGAAATAAAGCACCCCATTTTTTCAAGCTGTATCCCCCTCTTTTTATCGAATATTCTTACTTTTTGAGATATACATTTTTCTTTTTATTACAAAAGAGCTCCTTTAAAGAATATAGACGTACAAAGGCCCCTCTTTTATTCAAAAGAGAGGCCTTTATTTTTTATAATTCTAAAGTTTGTGGCTCATGTTCGCCGTCATTCATAAGTCGGATCAAGCTTGGTTTGATTTCGAGTAAGATATAGTTAGGATCATTCGGACCATCAAAATAATGTTTCATGTGGTCGTTCCAAAACTTTTCTTTTAAGCCTTGTTCATCTCGAATTGTAGCTGTACCTTCAATTTCAAGGTAAGGATCGTTGTACCCTTCACCATCATAGCCAACTAGTACGTGGACATTCGGATTATCTTGTATTTCATCCGCTTTATGTGTCTCGATACTTGTGGGCGTGTAAAATGTGAGTTCGTCGTGGAAGAAAGTCATATAGCGAGAATGCGGCTTGTTCTTCTTCACTGTTGCCAGCACGCCTGTCTGTTTTTTGTCTACTACTTCAAATACTTTATTTTTCATCTGCTCTTTATCCATGTCATCCACTCCTTAAAAGTTTGGCTCTATTATATCTACCTTTTAGGATGGAAAATAAAACATGATGTTATACATAAATTAAACAGTGAGTTTTTACCCTGTAGCATTCGTTAAGCTTTCTCTTTCAACGGTCTCTATAAAATCATGAGCCACTTAAAGCAACTCATCCAAACTGTGCTGCATGTAAACGGCTATAGATTCCTTTTGATGCTAACAGATCGTGATGGTTTCCTTGTTCTGCAATTCCTTCATTCGTCACGACCATTATGCGATCCGCATTTTTTATCGTTGCAAGTCGATGTGCAATTACGAGTGTCGTTCTTCCTTCTGTTAATTCTTCTAATGCTTTTTGAATCGCAACTTCCGTTTCCGTATCTAATGCAGATGTAGCTTCGTCAAGAATCAAGATCGGCGGGTTTTTCAAGAACATACGAGCAATGGCTAGTCTCTGTTTCTGACCTCCAGAAAGCTTGACTCCTCTTTCACCAATCACTGCTTCAAGTCCATCAGGCTGCTCTTTAATAAAGTCATCCAATCGAGCTCTTTTCGCTGCATTCATAATTTCAGCATCGGTCGCGTCTAAGTCACCGTATGCAATATTTTCTTTGATCGTACCTGAAAAAAGAAAAACATCTTGTTGCACGATACCGATCTGCTTTCGTAATGATTCTAGCTTCATCTCTTGAATGTTGATACCGTCTATCGTAATCGATCCACTTTGAACATCATAAAAACGAGGCAGCAGACTGCATAGCGTTGTCTTCCCTGCACCTGATGGTCCGACAAACGCGACTGTCTCACCAGAGCGAATGGATAGATTGATGTTATTTAGAACTGATCTGTGACCTTCATAACCAAACGTCACACCCTCATAACGAATCGCTCCTTTTAAATCGACTTCAATAGCATCTTCTGAATCTGCTATATCTGGTTCAGTATCCATAATTTCAACGAACCGCTTAAAACCTGCGATTCCTTTCGGATAGCTTTCAATCACAGCGTTTATTTTTTGAATGGGTCCGATCAAAATGTTTGATAACAAAATAAAGGCAACAAACTGCCCATACGTTAGCTCACCTGAGATAACAAAATACGTCCCAAACAATAAGGTGAAAAGCGTAACTAACCTCATCAATACATAGTTGGACATAACGTTTTGTGCCATGATCTTGTAGGATTGAAGCTTTGTTAGACGATAATTCCTATTGTTTTCTTTAAATTTTTTTTGTTCGTGTTTTTCGTTCGCAAAAGCCTGAACAACACGTATTCCACCGATGCTGTCCTCTACTCTTGCATTGATCTCTGCTACATCTTGAAACATCTTTCTAAACGTAATCGTCATTTTTTTATTAAAGTAAATAGCTAGTACAATTAATAAAGGGATAACGATAAAAGACAAAACAGCAAGCTTCCAATTGATTGTTAACATGAGTCCAAAAGAGCCGATCAACGTCATAACCGCCACAAATACATCTTCTGGCCCGTGATGAGCAACTTCCCCGATCTCTTCCAAGTCTTTCGTAAGTCGAGAAATACTATGACCTGTCTTATTGTTATCATAATAGCCAAATGAGAGTTTCTGCATATGAGTGAACAGCTGCTGACGCATATCTGTTTCAATATTGATTCCAAGCTTGTGTCCCCAGTACGTGACAACAAAATGAAGAAACGTATTTAAAAGATAGACAAGCAACAAACCTAGACAAGCTAAAGAGATAACTTCCCAGTTTCCATCAGGAAGAAGTTTATCGATCACTTGGTTTACAGCTAACGGAAAGGCCAATTCCAAAATTCCAACAAGAATGGCACATGAAAAATCAAGTATGAACAACCACTTATAGGGTCTATAATAAGCAAAAAAGCGAGCTAACACGTATAGACCTCCTTTTCTGTATAATTGAAATACAACTAATTGAAATCCATTCTCAATTATACAGAATAAAGGATTTTCTTACAATTTAAAATGACTGCACCGTTGTATGATCTTTGAAAGTGGTTGCTTTCCGCTCCAGGTTGCTCGCTTTCCATGGGGCGAACGGTGAGCCTCCTGCCGCTTTGCGCCCTTAGGAGTCTCCACCTGACCGCTCGTCCCATAGGAGTCGGCAACCTTCCGCTCCAATCAACTTGCATAAGAAGTAAAAAGAAATCCCAAAGCAATCAGTTTTTTATAAAAGATTTTTTTAAGCACGTAAAAAACCTCCCGTATCGCTACAGGAGGTTTTGTGTTATTAAAAATTATTATCTATTCAACTGTTACTGACTTCGCAAGGTTACGCGGCTTATCTACGTCACAGTCGCGGTGAAGCGCTGCGTAGTAAGAAATCAGCTGCATTGGAAGTACAGATACTAACGGCGTCAAGTAAGGGTGGATCTTCGGAAGAACAACGCGGTCGCCTTCTTCTTGCAGACCATCCATAGAGATCACGCATGTGTAAGCTCCACGTGCCGCTACTTCTTTCACGTTACCACGGATGCTCAAGTTAACATGCTCTTGCGTTGCAAGAGCGATAACTGGTGTACCGTCTTCGATCAACGCGATCGTACCGTGCTTCAATTCTCCTCCAGCAAAACCTTCTGCTTGGATGTAAGAGATTTCTTTTAATTTTAATGCAGCTTCTAAACATACGTAGAAGTCGGCAGCACGCCCGATGAAGAATGCGTTACGAGTTACAGCTAAGAACTCACGAGCGATCTTCTCCATCTCTTCTTTTTGGTCACATAGTACTTCCATCGCGTTTGCAACGATCGCAAGCTCTTGAAGCGGATTGAAGTCTAACTCGATGCCTTTTGCACGAGCAGAGTCAACGGCTAGGATCGCAAGTACTGCGATTTGAGCTGTGTAAGCTTTCGTTGAAGCTACTGCGATCTCTGGACCAGCATACAAGTTAAGCGTGTAGTTTGCTTCACGAGAAAGTGTAGATCCTGGAACGTTCGTGATTGTTAATGCTTTGTGTCCAAGTCTCTTCACTTCAACCAATACGGCACGGCTGTCTGCAGTCTCACCAGATTGTGAGATGAAGATGAACAACGGCTTTTCAGATAAAAGCGGCATGTTGTAAACAAACTCACTCGCGATGTGTGCTTCAACAGGAATGTTAGCGATGTTTTCAATCAGCTGTTTCCCAACAAGACCTGCATGGTAGCTCGTTCCGCAAGCGATGATATAAACACGGTCCGCTTCTTTCATCGCGGCACGAATATCATCATCCAGCTTAAGATCGCCATTTTCATTTTGGTATTGATTAATGATGTTACGCATTACGAAAGGCTGCTCATCGATTTCTTTTAACATGAAATGAGGATACGTACCTTTTTCGATGTCGCTTGCATCTAATTCAGCTGTATATGGTGCGCGCTCAACAACTGTACCGTCAAGAGTTTTGATTGTATAGCTGTCGCTTGTTACGATTACGATTTCTTTATCCATTAATTCAACGTATTGATCTGTTTGAGAAAGCATAGCCATTGCATCACTTGCAATAACGTTAAAGCCTTCACCTTTACCAACCAATAACGGGCTCTTGTTCTTACCAACATAGATGGTTTCAGGGTTTTGGTTGTCGATTAGTCCGATCGCATAAGAACCTTTTAACTCAGACAACGTACGGCGGAATGCTTCTTCCACTTCCATGCCTTCGTTCACAAAGTATTCTACTAGCTGAACGATAACTTCTGTATCTGTTTCAGACAACAGTTCAACACCTGAGATGTATTGCTTCTTCACCTGTTCATAGTTCTCGATTACACCGTTGTGTACAAGTGTAAAACGTTCTGTTGAACTTTGGTGTGGATGAGAGTTAACTCTGCTCGGAACTCCGTGTGTTGCCCAGCGTGTATGTCCGATTCCAACGGATGCTTCTACTCCAAGATCTACGTTTTCACGAAGATTTGCAATACGTCCTTTTTCTTTGAACACATGAACTCCGTCTTCATTAAGTACAGCGATACCAGCTGAGTCATATCCGCGGTATTCTAATTTTTCTAATCCGCGTAAAAGGATTTCCTTCGCGTCATTATTCCCAATATATCCAACGATTCCACACATAAATAAGCGTCCTCCTTAAAGCCATCACACTCTGCTGACGGCTTTCATAAGGGGGCCGTGAGCGGGGCTCACAACCCCACCTATGTTCTCTATTTTTATTTTTTTCACTTGCTTTCGTCTTTGTACAGGAAGTCACCTTACCTGGTTTGAACAAAAGCTTACGGAAGTGATGTTCCGAGAGGCATCCGCCGAAATATCGATGAACCTCTTCCTCGTCAACTGCTTTTTTTCCGGTCAGCAGTTCAGGCGCTTTGGATGAATGATTAACTGTTAACTCCTTCCTTTTATTTGAAGTAAACAAAAATAATCATACACGGGTTTTTCAAAACCGTCAATTATTATTCTTTCCCGATTTTAGAAAAACTTGAAACATAATGTTCCATACTATAAAAATATGCATACACAGCTCTTCGGGTGAGCCGCATATGCATATGTTTCGTGCCCTTTTTTATTTTATGTGGGACAATTTCTTTTTAATTTATACCAGCTCAGCTTTTACTACTTCCACGATTTTATCTGCATGCTCTTGGCAAAGTTCTTCTGTTGGAGCCTCAACCATTACACGCACGAGTGGCTCCGTTCCAGAAGGACGTACGAGTACTCGACCATTTCCTTCTAGCTCCGTTTCAACTTTATCGATAGCTGCTTTGATCGCATCGTTTCCGTTTAATTTAGACTTATCTGCTACTTTCACATTGATAAGAAGCTGCGGGAATTTTGCCATCTCTCCTGCAAGCTCTGATAACGGCTTTCCAGTTGCTTTTAAGATGGAAGCAAGCTGAATACCAGATAGAAGCCCGTCTCCTGTTGTTGTGTAATCTAAGAAGATGATGTGACCTGACTGTTCTCCACCAAGGTTAAAGTCGTTCTTACGCATCTCTTCCATTACATAACGGTCACCTACAGCTGTTTGTGCCGATTTCATCTCGTTTGCTTCTACAGCTTTATAGAAGCCTAAGTTACTCATTACTGTTGAAACGACTGTATCTTGCTTCAAACGTCCTTGCTCTTTCAGGTGCTTTGCACAGATGAACATGATTTGGTCTCCATCGACGATGTTTCCTTTTTCATCGATCGCGATCAATCGGTCTCCGTCACCATCAAATGCAAGACCCATGTCGCAGCCTTTTTCTTTAACCAGTTCAGCAAGCTTCTCAGGATGTGTACTTCCTACACCTTCATTGATGTTTAGACCGTTTGGACTTGTGCCCATTGTAGAGATGTCTGCTTCAAGATCAGCGAATAGATGCGGTGCATGTGATGATGTAGCTCCGTGCGCGCAATCTAACGCGATATGAAGACCAGAAAAATCTCCAGGAACCGTTTGTTTCAGATAATGCATATACTTTTGTCCGCCTTCAAAATAATCGCTTACTGAACCTAAGTCGCCACCTACAGGACGAGGAAGTTCATCTTTTTCATTATCAAGAAGTGCCTCAATTTCTGCTTCCTGCTCATCCAGCAGTTTGAAGCCATCTGCTCCAAAGAATTTAATACCGTTATCTGCTACTGGATTATGTGACGCTGAAATCATAACACCTGCTTGTGCGCCTAAAGCTTTTGTTAAGAAAGCAACTCCTGGAGTAGAGATTACGCCTAAACGCATTACTTCCGCACCGATGGATAGAAGTCCCGCTACAAGAGCACCCTCTAACATCTGCCCCGAAATACGCGTGTCACGTCCGATTAAGATTTTAGGTCTTTCTGTATTTTTTGTAAGAACATATCCTCCAAAGCGCCCTAATTTAAATGCTAATTCAGGCGTAAGTTCTGTATTTGCAACTCCTCTAACTCCGTCGGTACCAAAATATTTTCCCATTATTGCTCTCTCCTTCAACTATTGACTGCTAGTCTCTGTTTGAATTTCCACACTGGCTTCCTGAACTGTACCTGTCAGTTCAACATCCCCTGGATTTTTCCAATCTATCTTCACTTTATGTGTTCCTTGATCGAGTGAACTTACATCTACAATTCCTTGCAGATCTGATTTTTCAAGAGAGTTAAGCACACTCTTTTTCCCTCTTACCGTTACATCAACAACGCCATCTACTGGATCTAGGAACGTTGCTTGTTTGTCAGCATCACTTCCGAGCAGTGTTAATGGAACATCACTGAACGTTCTTGTCGACTCTTGATCAGTTTCTTGCTCTGCTTCACTTTCGGCATCTGCTTCTGTTCCAGTTTCCGTTTCAGTTCCCGTTTCTTCAACGTTAACATCTACTGTTACTTCTTTTAGTGAAACGTCGTCAATCCCATCTGGCACGGGGACATCAACAGTAAGTGTTGTATCTTTTTTGATCTCACTTAAATCTATCGTTATCTCTTTAAAAGAATCGATTTTATCAAGAGAAGTTGTTGTACCTGTTAATGTGATCTCGCTCGGATTCGATGTGATCGATTGAAGAGAAAGTCCCTCATCTAATTTCCCCTTCGTTTCGATAGAGATCGGTACCGTTTTCTTTGGCTTCTTGATCGGTACAGATACTTCAGCTACTCCTGGGTTGATCTGAACATCGATTAAATCTCCTTGTTGATTGTATGCACGTAGAGGAACTTTTGTTTGAATCGTTTCATCTGCATCCGTTACATCAACAAATCCTGTGATGAATGAAATCTGATCGATCATCCCTTCGGCACCCGTCACATCAACTGTTCTCGGTGAGAACTCCACTTCACCTGCCGTGTATCCTTCAGGCATTTTTCTTTTGTTCTTTAAATCCACGTTCACGTTCATTTCTTTTGTTACTTTTTTATGCAGAATAACATCTACGTAATCTGGATTAATCTTAGCCTTCACACCCTCAGGCAGACCTTGAACTTGAACCTTTACCCGTTTGTTCCCGGGTTTCATATTCGTTAGGTCAATATAGACTTCGAATTCTTTATCTACTTTTGTCGCTTTTGTAATCAAACGACTGGATCCTGTCAGAGTAAGATCGACCGATGATGGCATATCGGTAAGTACGTATTGGTTGTCATCAAAGTAAGGTTTGATCTGAACGTTTTCGATCGTCTCACTTTCGGTATACATTTTAGAAAATATCGAATTGTTCGCTGCTTCTTCCTGCGTCTCCATCGTTACGATCGTATACATCATGAGTGCTAGGAGGAAAGCAATAATTTTTACAAACCATGAACTACTAAGGAGTTTGTCCATTTTTCTTTCCCCTCCAATTCCAGCGAGTTGAGGAAGTGGACTTGTTAGCAATAATCAATTCTGCGTTTAACAAATTTCTTAAAGACTCTTCGTCCAGGTTACGATAGATCTCTCCGTTTTTCGTGAGTGAGATCGTACCTGTTTCCTCAGAAACGATAACCGTTATGGCATCTGTGACTTCACTGATCCCTAGTGCAGCTCTGTGTCTTGTACCAAGCTCTTTTGAAACAAACGGACTTTCCGTTAATGGTAAATAGCAACCGGCTGCATAGATCTGACTTTGTTTAATGATGACTGCTCCATCATGTAAAGGCGTGTTCGGCACAAAAATATTCGTCAGCAATTCGGAAGATAGATGCGCTTTAATCGGAATACCTGTTTCCACGTATTCACTCAATCCCGTTTCTCGTTCGATCGACATGATTGCGCCTATTCGTCGCTTAGACATATAGTTCGTCGACTTACAGATCGCGGCAATGGCTTTTTCCGTTTCTTCTTCTTCAGGCAGTCCTGTACGAGAAAAGAACTTTCCACGTCCAAGCTGCTCAAGTGCTCGTCTTAACTCTGGCTGGAAAATGATGATGATGGCAAGAAGACCGTATGTAATCACTTTGTCCATCAGCCATGACATCGTTCTAAGATCGAACGAACTGCTTAGGAACCACACCACGATGATCACGGTTATCCCTTTTAGCAATTGAACCGCTTTCGTTCCACGTATCAGCATGATGAGCTTATAGATCACATACGTCACTAATAAGATATCGACGATCTGAGTGATGTAATTGAATATATTAAAATCAGCGATTGGTAACATAAATTCCCTCCCAACCCAGTTTGTTTTCCAAGTTGAAGTATTTAGTAGTTCTTTATTATTTGTATAAAACCTCATGAAAGTCGTATTCTTTCAAACACTACTTCAATAATTTTTTAACCTACTTATTATAGCATACCTCAATGTAAAGAAAACTTGGCATGACATCCACATGTTTTACTCATGATGGTTGGATGATATTTTTAGTTTCATACATTTGAACAAGAAAAAAAGCCGTATGAGAACGGCTTTCCTTATGCGTATCAATCATTGCTTCATCATTTGTACGAACTAAAGATTTCAACTTATACCATACCCATTCGACCACCTGACCAATTTCCTGACTGTGGCCAGTTACTTCCCCAGCCGAAGCAAGATATTGATCGCCTTTTATAACCGTTACGTCACCTTCGACTCGGCCTTCTATTCGAACATCTGCATTCTCTACCACTAAATCACCTTTAATGGTTTCGCCAGCAGGAACGACAACGACTCGTTCATTCTTTTTAATCTGCAGGTTTCCTTCGCCTTTTACAACGGCGAGGTCTTGTTGATTATAGCTCGTGAACACCGATGCTGCCATAAAGAACACAAAGATCGCGGCAGCCGTTAGAGCAGGATGAGTCTTCATCCAGCGCATCCACTTTACTTGCTGTTTCTCTTTAGGTAACTTAGCCATTACAGCCTCTGTAAAGCCTTCTGGTGCCTTTATATGAGATTGCAGCTGCAATTCCTTCAGTGTAACCGTCAGCAATTCATATTCTGCTCTACACGTCTCACAATCCTTAAGATGATTATGAAAATTTTGTTCTTCTTCTTTTGTCGCATCACCATCAAGTACTTTATTCATTAATTCATCATATACGGAAGCTTCACCATGCATATTTATCACCTCGTTTTTACAACCATTTGAAATACTTTCTTCAACGCTTCCCGACCTCGATGTATACGAGTTTTTACGGTTGGAACAGGTATGTCCATAATCTTGCTGATCTCTTCTAATGAAAGATCTTCAACGTATTTTAAAAGAATAGCTGTCCTGTATTTTTCAGGAAGCTTCATGATTTCTGCCTGCAGTTCATTCCACTCTTCGTTCTCTGTAACCACTTCTTCAGGTAAAGGCTCTTCACTAGAAAGCTGACTATACATCGTAGCACCATCTGTACCTGGTACTTCTGCATCCAAATAATAATCCGGTTTCTTCTTCCTTAGCCTGTCGATACAAAGATTTGTAGCGATACGAAAAATCCAGGTAGAAAATTTGTATTCACTATTGTACTTACCTATATTACGGTAAGCTCTTAAAAAAGTTTCTTGTGCTAAATCTTCTGCTTCATGTCCATTGCCGACCATCCGGAAACAATGCCGGTAGATTTTATCTTTAAACAGGTCAACAATGCCTTCAAACGCTTCTTGGTCCCCTTTTTTTACTTGGGTCACCATATTCGCTATTAAGGCGTCCATTATCTTATCACCACTCGGATTTTATTTACGTACCAGCATTTCATAAGTTTCAAATCTTTTCATATTTTTTTATTTTATCATGTTGCAGAATTTGACGAAATAAAAAGGTATTTTTTTCTAAATAATGCGTTTTAAATAAATCAGACCTGGGAATATTAATCATATAAAATATTATGCTGAGGCAGAAAGGGGTAGTTTGTATGCATAGAGATTTATTAATCGAACAGATCGAACACTCCAGACAGCAAATGAATGAACTCTCAAAACACCTTCCACTAATCGCACAAGAAGTAGTTGAACTCTCACAAGAGATTGATCACCTGCTTAACCAATATCAACGTATAAATGAAAAAGAACAGTTGCATCTATAAAGAGGCAACTGTTTTTATTTTGTCTTCGTCTATTATAATAGCTTCTCTCCAAATAAAGAACCCATTAAAGCTACAGCAACCGTTGCTGTTTTGTTCTTCTCATCTAGGATCGGATTAACTTCTACAAATTCCGCTGAAGTAATGATCTCAGCTTCAGCAAGCATTTCCATCGCTAAGTGACTCTCTCTATAGCTGATACCTCCAAGTACCGGAGTTCCGACACCAGGAGCATCATGTGGATCAAGTCCATCTAGATCAAGACTTAAGTGAACACCATCAGTGTGTGCTAAGTATTCAATCGTCTCTTCCATAACTTTCGCCATGCCTAGACGATCCACTTCATGCATCGTATATACTTTAATTCCTTTTTCTTTGATCAGCTCACGTTCTCCTTCATCTAATGAACGCGCTCCGATAATTACAATATTTTCAGGTTTGATCTTTGGTGTGTAGTCGCTTATGTTTGTCAGTCTTTCATGACCAATACCAATACTAACAGCAAGAGGCATGCCATGAATGTTTCCGCTCGGAGATGTATCCGCTGTATTCAGGTCTCCATGCGCATCATACCAAATGACACCTAAATTCTCATAATGCTTAGAAACCCCAGCTAATGTACCAATGGCGATACTATGGTCTCCACCTAATACAAGGGGAAACTTCTTATTCGAGATGACAGTTGATACCGTTTGTGAAAGCTTTTCACTCGCTTCAATGACACCTTTTAAATTTTTTAGATTACCTTCGTTTTCAATACTTTGTTTTTCTGGACGAGCAATATTTATATCACCAAAATCTTCTACACGATAATCCAGGTTTTCAAGGCGTTCAACAACACCCGCATATCGAATCGCACTCGGCCCCATATCGACACCGCGGCGCATTTGTCCTAAATCCATCGGTACACCGATCACTGTAATATCTTTCAACATTTCTTCTTCCTCCCTTATGAAAAACACAAAAAAACTAAAGAATCACTACCTCTATTGTAGCTGTAAGGGATTTCATGGTTCAACTGGACAAAATCTTGCATAGATATACCAAAAAGAAAGCGCTTTCGGTCCTTGGTTACATATTTATGAGGTTCGGGGATTCCTAAGTATAAAAAAAGACCAGAGAAGAATCTGGTCTATAGAATAAATTTGTTTGGATTTCATCATCTTTTTGAAGTAGCAGGAGCTCGATAATCGCAAAACATGAATTGGACAGATTCAGTTGTAGATTGGACAAATTATGGTTCAAATCGGACAGATTATTCTACCCTTACAAGAAAATTTCATGATAAATGCTGCAGTTTTTTTGTATAAGTAGCTATACAGGTTGTGTATTGACATCATCATGAAGTTTACTGTCCACTCTCGATGATTTACTGCCTACTTTTACACATTTACTGTCCACTCTGTCATTTTTACTGTCCACTTTTAATTTTCCCAGAGTTTTTACTTCTTCACATTGAATTTGATTAGCAAATAAAAAAAACTTCAGGCATCGCCTGAAGTAAAATGATTATGTATATGGTGGAGCTTAGCGGGATCGAACCGCTGACCTCCTGCGTGCAAGGCAGGCGCTCTCCCAGCTGAGCTAAAGCCCCGAGAAAATAAATGGAGCGGGTGATGAGAATCGAACTCACGACCAGAGCTTGGAAGGCTCTTGTTTTACCACTAAACTACACCCGCATATTCTATTAGTATCGTCTAACTTCTTATTCGTTAAACATAAGATGGTGGAGGGGGACGGATTCGAACCGCCGAACCCGGAGGGAGCGGATTTACAGTCCGCCGCGTTTAGCCACTTCGCTACCCCTCCACATAAAAAAAGAGAGTTACTCTTCAAGCACTTCTTTGTGCTTCTGTGTCTACTATCAAAGAAGTAAACATGGTGCCGGCTAGAGGACTTGAACCCCCAACCTACTGATTACAAGTCAGTTGCTCTACCAATTGAGCTAAACCGGCAAGCAAAAAAAATGGTGGAGGATGACGGGTTCGAACCGCCGACCCCCTGCTTGTAAGGCAGGTGCTCTCCCAGCTGAGCTAATCCTCCAAAGTTTATATAAGAAATGGTGACCCGTACGGGATTCGAACCCGTGTTACCGCCGTGAAAGGGCGGTGTCTTAACCGCTTGACCAACGGGCCATAACTGTTTGTTTAAGTATGATATGGAGCTTCCAACCGGGCTCGAACCGGTGACCTCTTCCTTACCATGGAAGCACTCTACCTGCTGAGCTATGGAAGCAAGTAAAAATGGCTCCACAGGCAGGACTCGAACCTGCGACCGATCGGTTAACAGCCGATAGCTCTACCACTGAGCTACTGTGGAATAATGTAATGAAAATCCACAACTAAGTTGTAATTTTGAGATTATAGCCCAGCGACGTCCTACTCTAACAGGGGGAAACCCCCAACTACCATCGGCGCTGAAGAGCTTAACTTCCGTGTTCGGTATGGGAACGGGTGTGACCTCTTCGCCATCATCACTGGACCTAGTTACTTATGTAACACTCTCAAAATCATTTATCCTGTTGGGACAAGATAAATTTTATTATATTTTAAAGCATTTTGCAAGAGATTTTTAAATGATTTTCATCATTTTTTTATGTTCTCTCAAAACTAGATACGACGTTTCCAAACGTTATGCTTTTTAAGGATAAGCCCTCGACCGATTAGTATCTGTCAGCTCCACGTGTCACCACGCTTCCACACCAGAC
>NZ_SCOL01000008.1 GCF_005503015.1 Bacillus sp. E(2018)
TCCTGAGCCAGGATCAAACTCTCCATAAAAGTGTTTGTCTTGCTCGATTTTAAAACTGACGGAATTAATTCTTAATTCCTTACCTATTTCTTTTGTTCAGTTTTCAAAGAACTTTTTGTTTCATTTTTGTTAGCCGCTCGTTTTGGCGACTTTATTAGATTACCATGTCGCAACCCTCGTTGTCAACAGCTTTTTTCAAAAACTTTTAATCGTTTATGTGAAGCTTATCAACACGTCAGTATTCCTTGCGACGAAGAATAATATACCATCATTTTCGCTCTTGTACAATAGTTTTTACGAAAAAAAGATAACTTTTATATGAGCTTTTATCGAGTGTTTACAGCTTATACAAGATACAGCGATCATACGGCTTGCCTTACACAAGATATAGTGAAATGGTAATCGTGAAATAACACCTTAATTATGATACTCCTTTTGCTAATTCCTATACTGACTTCCATATAAAATCAAAAAGCCAGCAAGAAGCTGGCTTTTGATTCTTAATTATTTTTCAGAATGACGCATTTGCGGGAATAACAGAACGTCTCGGATAGATGGTGAGTTTGTTAATAGCATCACTAGACGATCGATTCCGATTCCTAGTCCACCTGTAGGAGGCATACCATATTCAAGTGCCTCTACAAAATCTTCATCCATCATGTGTGCTTCGTCATTACCTTCAGCACGTTCTTTCAGTTGCTCTTCAAAACGTTCACGCTGATCGATTGGGTCATTTAGCTCAGAGAATGCATTGGCATGCTCACGACCTACAATAAATAGCTCAAAACGATCAGTAAAGCGAGGATCTTCAGGATTCTTCTTTGCTAAAGGTGAGATTGCAACTGGGTGACCATACACGAATGTAGGCTGAATCAGTTTTTCTTCAACAAAGTGTTCAAAGAATTCATTTACAACATGACCATAAGACATGTTGTCTTTTACAGGTACATTATGCTCTTTAGCTAGCGCACGAGCTTCTTCATCTGTCATTTCAGGCCAGAAATCTACACCCGCTGCCTCTTTAATTGCATCGACCATGTGTACTCTTTTCCAGCGCGGCTTAAGATCTACTTCATAGTCTCCGTATGTTACCGTTGTTGTGCCTAATACATCTTCAGCGATGTGAGCGACAAGATTCTCCGTTAATTCCATGATATCAAGGTAATCAGCGTATGCTTCATACAGCTCGATCATTGTAAATTCCGGATTATGACGAGTTGATACTCCTTCATTACGGAATACGCGACCGATCTCGTAAACCTTCTCAAGTCCACCTACGATAAGACGCTTAAGGTGAAGCTCGATTGCGATTCGCATGTATAGCTCCATATCAAGTGCATTGTGATGGGTGATGAAAGGACGAGCAGATGCTCCACCAGGAATGGAATGCATAGTAGGCGTTTCTACTTCTAAATATCCATTGTCATCTAAATAGCGACGCATAGAACGGATGATCTTAGAACGGGAAATAAACGTATCTTTTACTTCAGGGTTCATGATTAAGTCGACATAACGTTGACGGTAACGCTGTTCAACGTCTTTTAGTCCATGAAACTTGTCAGGAAGTGGACGCAGGGATTTTGTTAGTAACTGAAAATCCTTTGCTTTAATAGAAAGTTCTCCTACTTTCGTTTTAAAGACAAGTCCTGTTACCCCTACCCAGTCACCGATATCAATCGTATTGAATAGTTCGTATTGCTCATCACCAACAGCATCTAATCTTACATAGATTTGGATTTTGCCTGTTAAGTCTTGAATGTGAGCAAATCCAGCTTTCCCTTTTCCGCGTTTCGTCATGATACGACCAGCAAGAGTTACTGAGATCTCTTCATTATCAAGCTCTTCTTTTTCTTTTTCTCCGTATTCAGAAACAAGATCCGCTGCAGTATGCGTACGGTCGAACTTTGTACCAAAAGGATCTACTCCTTTTTCCGTTAATGCAGCTAACTTTTCTCTTCTAACACGAAGCAAGTCATTTAATTCTACTTCTTGGCTCATGGGAACACTCCTAGCTTTTAGCAGTTTTGAATATCAAGTATGGTATAAGTTAAATCTTCACCGAAAGGAACACGTACAGTTAAAGTCGAGTGAACCGTTTTTCCAATCGCAGCTTTTGCGATGGGAGATTGCACCGAGATCATGTTTTCGCGGGGATCAGCTTCAAAAGGATGTACGATTGTATATGTGTACCGCTCTTTATGGAATGTATCTTCAATTGTAATAGTAGAGCCGGGTTCTACATAATAGCCCGCTTCTCTAACCATCGGCCATGTGATCGATTGAGCTAAAATATCTTTTATCTCAGAAACCCGCGTATGAATGAATTCCTTTTCTGCTGTGTTTCGGCATTCCTTTTTACGTTTTAATAGGTATTGTAGTTCTTTTTCTAAGTTCCTGGTGCCTTCTTGGGTGAGTTTGAGCATAGCCATAGCTATTCCTCCTCCATTTTAATAAAGAAAAACACCGGATGCTGAATCTGTTGTTTTTAAGCAAACAACAGCCAGTCATCTGATGATCTGGCTGTATGTTGCTAATGTTAGCTGATTTTTTGTACTTCTTCTAATTGATCAACATAATCAAACAATAGTTTATTCATGCCTTCACGAGTAGTCATCTGGTTGATCGCGTTTCGAACAGAACCTGTTTGAGGCAAGCCTTTAAGATACCAAGCTGCGTGCTTCCTCATCTCTCTTGCAGCAACATCTTCACCTTTAAGGTCGATCAAGCGATCCATGTGAAGCATGCAGATGTTCATCTTTTCACGCGCAGTAGGTTCTGGCGCTATCAGACCGCTTTCAAGATATTGAACGGTTCGATAAAGCATCCATGGGTTGCCGAGTGCTGCTCTTCCGATCATAACTCCGTCTACTCCGTATTGGTCCATGCGGTCTTTCGCATCTTGAGGAGAAGAAACATCACCATTACCGATAACCGGAATCGAAACGTTCTTCTTCACTTCGCCGATAATGTCCCAATCTGCTACTCCTTCATACATCTGAACACGCGTACGGCCGTGTACAGCAACAGCAGCTCCGCCTGCACGTTCAACAGCTTGCGCATTCTTCACAGCATAGATATGATCTTCATCCCAACCGATACGCATTTTTACAGTTACCGGTTTTTGAACTGCATCAACCGTAGCCGCTACCATCTCGTAAATCTTGTCGGGATCAAGAAGCCACTTTGCTCCTGCATCACATTTTGTGATTTTAGGAACCGGACAACCCATATTGATATCAATAATGTCTGCGTTCGTATTTTTATCTACGTATTTAGCGGCAGCCACTAAAGATTCACGCTCGCCTCCAAAGATCTGAAGACTGAGCGGTTTTTCGCGTTCATCTACATAAAGCATCTTTAAAGACCTTTCGTTCTCATGCAGAATCCCTTTGTCACTTACCATCTCTGCGCAAACAAGTCCGGCCCCGAACTCTTTTGCGATCAATCGGAAAGCAGGGTTACACACACCAGCCATTGGCGCTAGAACTACCGGATTCTTTAAAGTAATATCACCGATCTTCAAGTTAACAATCACCTCGTTCCTCTTACTGGCTTTATATATCGATTCACTTATTGTAATTCTTCTACACTAATGCTGAATTGATCTGCAATCTTGTGAAGCAGATCACCTTTAGGCTTTCGGCTGCCCCGTTCCACCTCACCAAGAACCGAAACTGAGATTCCGATGTCTTTAGCAAGCTGTTCTTGGGTATAACCTTTTAACTTTCTGAACGCACGGATGCGTCTTCCCAGTCGGTCTTCTTCCATATGCGTACACCTTCTTTATCTCTTTGTTCGCAAAGGACTTGATGTAACGAAATTGATTTCTCCGGGTAGATATCATCTGGAGCAATTTCACATAGAGGTATGAGAACAAACGCCCTTTCAAGCATACGTGGATGCGGAATCGTTAACTCTTCCGTCTGTATACTTACACTATTATACAATAAAATGTCAAGGTCTATTGTTCGTGGTCCCCATTTTTGAACCCTTTTCCGGTCTAGTTTCATCTCTACGTCTTGTAGTTTACTCAAAAGCGCTTGTGGAGAAAGAGAGGTTTTGAGTTTTAATGCTAAATTTAAGAATAGCGGCTGATCTGTTACCCCTACAGGATCTGTCTCATAGATGGAAGAAACAGATTCTATGCTGATGTCATCAAACTCTTGCAAAAAAGAAATGGCTTGTTTAAGCAATCCTTCTCGATCTCCCATGTTCGAACCAACAGATAGATAAGCGATGTTGTAGCCATTCATCTATAAGCGACCTCTTGTGATCTCAACGGCAACCGATTCATAATGCCCAGGAATCGGAGGATCTGGTTTGATCACTCTAACCATCACTTCATCGACCAACATAAACTTGCTAAGTAGCGAGGCGGAAATCGCTTCAGCCAATGTTTCTAAAAGCTTGACTGGCTCACCTTCTACGATTTCTTTTACCGCTCCGTACACTTCTCCATAGTTGACTGTATTGTCTAGTTCATCGGAAAGTCCCGCTTGAGAAAGGTCCATGGATAATACTACGTCCACATTAAAACGCTGTCCAAGTTTTTGCTCTTCATTAAACACACCATGATAGCCATAAAACCTCATACCGTTCACATACATTTTATCCATGAGACACCGCTCCTTTTTTGAGCATGATGTCCATCATCTTTGTCATTCTGCTCATTTCTTTTACATCATGAACACGAACGATTGAGCAACCGCGTTCAATCCCTAAACAGACGGTCGCACCCGTTCCTTCCATCCGCTCTTCTACTGGCAGATCGAGTGCCTTACCGATCATCGATTTACGAGAAGTTCCTAGTAAAACAGGATAGCCTATCTGAACGATCTCATTCAATCTTCTGATCGTTTCAAGGTTTTGTTCGAACGTTTTAACAAAACCAACACCCGGATCTAGAATGATGTTATCAGGGTTGACGCCTGCCTTAACCGCAATCGCGATACTATGCTCGAGATCTGCGATTACATCTGGCATGAATTCTTGGTAGTTCGTATCAAATCGGTTATGCATGAGAATGACCGGCACATTCGTCTCAGCCATCACTCTCGGCATATCTGGATCAAGTTTAGCTCCCCACACATCGTTGATGATATGAGCACCTGCTTGTACAGCTTGATAGGCAGTCTCTGCTTTATACGTATCAATCGATAAAGGAACGTTTACTTCTTTTTTTAATGCTTCTATTACAGGAATCACACGTTCGAGCTCTTGTTCGAGCGGCACTTTCTCTGCACCAGGTCTTGTGGACTCTCCGCCGATATCGATCATATCAGCGCCGTCTTTCACCATCTGCTTCGCGTGAGAGATCGCCTGTTCGATTCGGTTGTGATGCCCGCCATCCGAAAATGAGTCTGGCGTCACATTAAGAATGCCCATCACATATGTTTTTTTTGAAAAATCAAGTACGTACTCACCGCAGTTCATTTTTTGCTGCCTTAGCATCATTTCGTGCATGGAGAATCTATCCTTTCAAAAAACATCAAATACTTCGATATTGTTTCTTCGTATGTTTCATATAGAGCTCTCTAAACTTCTGATACACTTCACCTTCAGCTCCAAGAAACGTTGTATCTTGAAAATGACTGACCGGAACGAGCTCTTGTATGGAGTTCGTAAGGAAAACTTCATCCGCTTCGGTTATTATCTCTATAGTATAGTTCCCCGTTTCTAGAGGAATGTTCAAACGTTCTGACGCACACATAACCCATTTTCTCGTAATCCCCTCTAAAATCCCAGTGGACGCGTGAGGAGTATAGAGCTTGTTATCTTTATACCAAAAGAGGTTCGATACGGTGCCTTCGCTGATATAGCCTTCTTGTGTCAGGAAAATGCCTTCTTGATTCATGTTAGAAAGCTCTCTCTTCCCTAGAATGCTATTTAAATAGTGATGAGATTTCAGCCGCTTCTCACCTTCTGGCGTATTGCGTCTCGTTTTAAGAAGAACCAGTTCTTTTTCTGAAACCTTACTTGTGTCCAAGAGAGGCTTTGTATACAAAACAACGACAGGTTCCACATAGGACTTCGTCTGTAATCCGATATCACCCACGCCAGCTGATACATTAAGTCTAAAATAAGCATCATTCATCTTATTTTTAGCGAGGAGTGTCTCCACCATCCCAATAACCATATCTGCATCTAGCACAAGGTTTATATTCAACTCGTCTAACGCTTCATGCAGCCGGGTCAAGTGCTCATCGATTAAAAAAGGAAAACCCTCATACGTTCTAAAGGTTTCAAACGCTCCTAAACCATACATGAAGCCATGATCATATGGTGAGATCATAGCATCATCTTTGGAAACCACTTTTCCGTTTAAATAGATGTACATGTAACTTCCTTGCCTTTATAGTAATCAATAAAATTTCTTAGCAATTTCTTTCCGTCTTCCGTTAGTATGGACTCGGGATGATATTGAACTCCTTCAATTGGAAGCTCTTTATGGCGAATCCCCATAATTTCTCCTTCACTTGTCCAAGAAGAGATCTCAAAGCATTCAGGCAGTGTTTCTCTTTTTACGATTAAAGAATGATAGCGCGTTGCCGGAAACTCTTGCGAAAGCCCGTTATATACCGTCTTCCCGTCATGAAGTACAGGAGATACTTTACCATGCATCAATCGCTCTGCTCGTACCACGTCTCCGCCGAACACTTGCGCGATCGACTGGTGACCTAAACAGACTCCAAAAATCGGGATCTTTCCTGCAAAATGCGAGATCGCTTCTAGGGAGATACCTGCTTCATTCGGAGAACACGGTCCCGGAGAAATCATTAAGAAATCGGGATTTAATTGCTCTATCTCTTGAATCGTTATCTCATCGTTTCGTTTTACGACTAACTCCTCACCCATCTCACCTAAATACTGAACGAGGTTGTACGTAAAAGAATCGTAATTATCAATCATTAAAATCATCTCGTCTCATCTCCTCTCATGTGCTGTCTTATACCAAAATTGACCCGAGCTCACTCTGCTCTTTGGCACGCCACAGCGCCTCTGCTTTTTTTAGACTTTCCTTATACTCACTTTCAGGTATAGAGTCAATAACGATACCCGCACCCGCTTGAACGTGTGCAGTTTCATTTTGACATATCATCGTCCGAATTGCGATATTCATTTCCGTATCGCCGTTAAAACCAATCCAGCCGATACTTCCTGTGTACACACCTCTACGAACAGGCTCTAACTCTTCGATGATCTCCATCGTTCTTACTTTTGGAGCCCCCGTGATCGTACCACCTGGGAATGTCGCTTTAATGCAATCGAACGCATCAAATTCTGACCGTAATGTTCCAACGACATTCGAGACAATATGCATCACGTGAGAATATCTCTCGATCACCATGAACTCATCTACATTCACGCTGCCGTAGACCGAAACTTTACCAAGATCGTTTCGTTCAAGATCGACGAGCATCACATGTTCAGCTCTTTCTTTTTCATTTTGAATCAGCGTGTTTGCAAGATCTATATCTTCTTCCTCTGTTCTGCCTCGCGGTCGTGTTCCCGCGATCGGACGGGTGCTGATCAGATCACCTTTTTTCTTTACTAAAAGTTCAGGTGAAGCACTAACAAGCTGGAAGTCTGGTGTTTCTAGGTAACTCATATATGGAGATGGGTTAATTCTTCTTAATTCTTCATACACGTTTAAAGGAGTTGTTCGCAGCGCCTTCGACTGTCTAACAGAAAGATTCACTTGAAACACATCACCATCAGAAATATATCTTTGTATCTTTTTAACCGCTTCTACAAAAACATCCTCTGTCATGGAAACGTGTTTAAAATCTTCAATAGAGTAGTTCAGGTTCTCTTGATCCACTTCTGTAGAAGCAGAAAACGGTGCTTCCCACATTTCTTTATAAGCTCGCAGCTTGTCTATGCAATAAGAGTCATCCTTATTTTCAGTCAGCGTTATCATCCATAACATACTCGTTTCATGTTCATAAACAAACACATCTCTAAACAGCAAGAAGTACAAATCTGGAAGACGTAAATCATCTTCTGAAGTTGCTGGCAGTTTTTCAAACTCGCGTGTCAGATCATAGCTCAAATAGCCGATCGCTCCACCCGTAAAGTCTGGAAGTCCTTCTACTCGCTCCACATCAAAATCTTTGAACCAGTTCTGAAACTGTTCATAAATCGGTCCTTTTAAAACAGTTGAGCCTTCGTCTGTTTTGATTGTTAAAACATCTTGTTTTCCAGTGACTTCAGCAAACGGAGAAAGTCCGATGATGCTATACTTTCCTGTTCTCCCACTCTCCAGCAAAACGTGGCGAGGTTCAGTTGCCGCTAATGATTTATATTTGTAAAACCACTCTTCTTTAGATAGAGGTATACATGAATGCATGACATGCCATTTTTTGTTCATCCCCATACGGTCACTCTCCCAAAAATCTTCTGCTTACATTGTACATGAGGTGTTTCACTTTGGCACACCTTTCTCCCAATTTCCTGCATTTACATGGGTATAATCTCCACTTCGAAAGTCTTTAGGAATGATGACCTTGTGCAGTAAGGAAAAAATGAGAATTGTTTTAGAAAAAGCTCTGTAAGAGAGTAAAACCAACTAATGGAGCAATGTTGAGGACTTAAACACCAAATTTCTTAGCCCTATACCCCAAACATAATAAAAAAGCCCCCCAAAAAAGGGAGGCTCATTTAAGGAATTAGTCTTCAAATTGGTATAGCGGCGTACTTAAGTAACGTTCCCCGTTACTTGGGATGATGGCTAATACCTTTTTGCCTTTACCAAGCTTCTTAGCGACTTTTAACGCTGCCGATATAGCTGCACCTGAAGAGATACCGCCTAAAAGCCCTTCTTCACGCGCAGCTTTTCTCGCCCATTCGAAGGCTTCATCGTTTGAGATAGTTAACACTTCATCGTAGATGTCTGTTTTTAGAATATCCGGCACAAAACCTGCACCAATTCCTTGAATCTTGTGCGGTCCTGGTTTTCCGCCAGACAACACAGGAGAATCCGTCGGTTCAACCGCATAGATTTTGATGTCTGGGTATTTCTCTTTTAGAACCTGACCTGCACCTGTGATTGTTCCACCTGTACCGATCCCAGAAACGAACGCATCGAGCCCATCCGGGAATTGCGAAACGATCTCCTGACCTGTCGTGTTTCGATGAATGGCAGGGTTCGCTTCATTCTTAAACTGCTGTGGCATGAAGTATCCTTTTTCTTTTGCTAATTCTTCCGCTTTTCTAATCGCTCCGCCCATTCCCTCTGGTCCGGGTGTTAGTACAAGGTCTGCACCATAAGCTCTCAGTAGATTTCTTCTTTCTAAACTCATCGTTTCAGGCATGACAAGAACTGTTTTGTATCCTTTTGCTGCAGCAACCATCGCTAAACCAATTCCGGTGTTACCGCTAGTAGGTTCAACAATTGTATCTTCTGGTTTTAATTTTCCGCTTTTCTCTGCATCTTCAATCATAGCTAATGCAATACGGTCTTTTACGCTGCTTCCTGGGTTCATAAACTCTAACTTCAAATAAACATCTGCCATATCCTCTGATGTGATGCGATTCAATTTCACTACAGGTGTTTGACCGATCAAATCTGTAATTGACTGTGCCACTCTTGCCATTTGCCATCACTCCTAAAACCGAGTATTTTTATTGGATTAATTGTAGCAACCCTGGAAATACTCTGTCAATTTTATTGCATACGTAGATCATCTATTACCATGGTACGCAGATATTTTTATTTCATGTATAAAACAAAACCCGGAGAAAAGTCCGGGTTTACGCTTTTGCTTGATCCAGCAAGGTTTGAAGTTCTTCTTTTGTAAAGATATAAGTAGCGTTACAGAATTGACAGTTCGTTTCTGCTTGTCCATCTTCTTCTATAATATCTGAGATCTCTTGTTCACCGAGGCTTACGATCGCTTGTCCAAAGCGCTCATGTGAGCATGTACACTGAAAATGCACAGGAGATTTCTCAAGAATCTGGACTTGGTCTTCGCCTAAAAGCTCAAACAAAATTTCTTCAGGTGTCATCCCTTTTTCAATCAGTCGAGAAATCGGAGGAATCGCGTTGATTCTTTCTTCAAGTAAATCAACGATTGTATCCGAAGCATTCGGCATTACTTGTACGATAAATCCGCCTGAGGCTTTGATCGAATTGTCCGGATTCACAAGTACACCAACACCTACGGCAGATGGGACTTGTTCAGAAGAAGCAAAGTAATACGTGAAGTCTTCTCCTAGTTCACCTGAAACCATCGGTACTTGTCCTGTAAACTTTTCGCGCATTCCGATATCTTTTAGAACAGATAGGTATCCGTCTTTTCCTACCGCTCTTGCTACATCCAGTTTGCCTTTGCTGTTCAATTCAAAATGAGTATGAGGGTTCGTTACGTAACCACGTGTCTCACCTTTTGTATTACTATCTACGATGATTACTCCGATTGGGCCGCCGCCTTCAATCTTCACCGTTATACTGTTGTTTTCACCTTTTAACATCATACCCATCATGGTCGATGCCGTCATCGCTCTTCCTAGCGCAGCCGAAGCTGTCGGCCATGTGTCATGTCTTCTCTGTCCTTCACTTACCATCTCAGTAGAAGAGATCGCATAAGCGCGGATCTGCCCATCACAAGCAAGGGCCTTTATTAGATAATCATTCATTAAAATTCATCCTTTAATCATTCTTATTTTTATCGTATATCAACAATAGACCTTTTAATGTTAAAAATGGATCAACATGATCGATCACGTTGCTTTCCGCAGCAATTAAGTTCGCAAGTCCGCCGGTCGCAATTACTTTTGGTTCAACCTGAGACTGTTCTTTCATCCTTTTTACAATACCCTCTACTTGTCCTACATATCCATAGAGAATACCCGCCTGCATGGCATTAACCGTATTCTTCCCAATCACACCCTCAGGCTTAGCGATCTCAATACGCGGCAACTTTGCCGCTTTCGTATAAAGAGCCTCTGTCGAGATGTTGATACCAGGCGCGATCGCTCCACCCATATACTGTTTGTTTTCATTGATATAACAATACGTAGTGGCTGTCCCAAAATCAACGATGATCAATGGTGCATCATATTCATGGATAGCAGCAACTGCGTTAACAATTCGGTCTGCTCCCACTTCTCTTGGGTTTTCGTATTTAATATTAAGACCCGTCTTGATACCAGGTCCCACTACTATTGGACGTTGGTTAAAATATTTCACACACATGCGCTCTAAGGCGAACATGATTGGCGGAACAACCGAAGATATAATGATACCTTCAATCTGTTCTTTATGGATATTAACGTGGCGGAACAGATCAAGTATCAACATGCCATACTCGTCTTCTGTTTTTTCACGTGATGTATGAATTCTCCAATGATGCTTCAGTTCATCATTCTCGTAGAGTCCTAAAACAATATTCGTATTTCCGACATCAAACACAAAAATCATGGAATTTGTCCCCGCTTCTTATCTTAAGTTTCTATAATAGTTATAACACAAAACGTATAGGAGTAAAGCAACCTGCCTTATTGAGGGGAGTTTAGCTGATACAAGGTGTTTTTTGAAAGGGTTGATTTCCATTACAGGTACTCGCTTTCCGCGGGGCAGACGGTGAGCCACATTCGTACGTTTCACGTATAAGTGTCTCACCCGCCCGCCTGTCCCACAGGAGTCTTGCACCTTTCACTCCAATCAACTTGATGGTGAAGAAAAATGAACAAAAAGAACACAGGAGAGTTTCACAACTTTCATTCTAAAAGAAGTGTTACACAGAGAATACCTATAAACCTTCATCGAATAGCTAATTGGAGCGAAGGGCGAGACTCCTGCAGGATGAGTGGGACAGGTGAGACCATTCAATGACGCAAAGCGGCGAATGGGCTCACCGCACACCCTGCGGAAAGCGAGTCCTGCAGCGGAAATTAGCCTCTCTCCAAAAAATAGCAATGCACATCAAAAAAAGGACACCTCATCACTGAGGCGTCCTTTTAGATATTAATCTTGTTTTGGCTCTTCATCCTTTTTGTTAAGTGTTACTTTAACATCATCAGATGGGCTAGAAATCGTTTTTCTGTCAGGCAGTTTACCTGTTTTAACGAGTTCTTTAATTTGCTCTTCGTCAAGCGTTTCTACAGATAGCAACGTTTGGGCGATGATTTCCAACTTAGAATTGTGCTCCGTAAGAATCTGACGACAACGCTCGTAAGATTCTTTGATGATGCGTTGAACTTCTAAATCGATCTCATGCGCGATTGCATCACTATAGTTTTGCTCGTTATTGAAGTCTCTTCCTAAGAAGACTTGACCGCCTTGTGATGAACCGAATTGCATCGGTCCTAGACGATCACTCATACCAAACTCTGTTACCATGCGGCGAGCAATTCCAGTCGCACGCTGGAAGTCGTTATGAGCTCCCGTACTTACTTCCTTGAACGTGATCTCTTCAGCCACACGGCCTCCAAGTAGTCCAACAATCTTATCTTCTAATTCAGGTTTTGTCATAAAGTAACGATCTTCTTTCGGAAGCATTACTGTGTAACCACCTGCTTGACCACGAGGGACAACTGTAACTTTATGAACAGTGTCAGCTCCTTCAAGAACTAAACCGATAACAGTGTGACCCGCTTCATGATAAGCAACAATGTTCTTTTCTTTTTCAGAAATGACACGGCTCTTTTTCGCTGGCCCTGCGATAACACGGTCGATCGCTTCATCAACGTCATCCATATCAATCTTTTTCTTATCAGAACGTGCAGCCACTAACGCCGCTTCATTCAATAAGTTTTCAAGATCCGCACCAGAGAAACCTGGAGTACGCATCGCGATTGTTTTCAAGTTAACGTCTTCTGCAAGCGGCTTGTTGCGCGCATGCACTTGAAGTACTTCTTCACGTCCTTTTACATCTGGGCGGTTAACCGGAATTTGACGGTCAAAACGTCCCGGACGAAGAAGGGCTGGATCTAGAATATCAGCACGGTTGGTAGCTGCGATAATGATAATTCCTTCATTAGCACCGAAACCATCCATTTCAACTAGCAATTGGTTAAGTGTTTGCTCACGCTCGTCATGACCTCCACCAAGACCAGCTCCACGCTGACGACCTACCGCATCAATTTCATCGATGAAGATGATACATGGTGCGTTTTTCTTAGCATTTTCAAACAAATCACGAACACGTGATGCACCGACACCGACGAACATCTCAACGAAATCAGAACCTGAGATCGAGAAGAATGGAACGCCAGCTTCTCCTGCTACTGCACGCGCAAGAAGTGTTTTACCAGTACCCGGAGGTCCTACTAAAAGAACACCTTTTGGAATACGCGCACCTAGAGCAGAGAACTTGCGCGGATCTTTTAAGAATTCTACAACTTCAACAAGCTCTTGTTTCTCTTCATCAGCACCAGCTACGTCTTTAAACGTAACCTTTTTCTTTTCTTCGTTGTAAAGTTTAGCTTTACTCTTACCAAAGTTCATTACTCGGCTTCCGCCGCCTTGCGCTTGGTTAAGCAAGAAGAAGAATAAGATAAAGATAATGACAAACGGAATTATTGAGGTGAAGAACGTCACCCAGCCACTCGTCTGTTCTTGCTGTTTAAATTCAACGTTTGATGAATCAGCAAGCTTTTCAACCTCAGCCAATGTGTTGCCGGTTAGGGGAGCATTCGTTTGGAATACTTCTCCTTCTTTAGCTCCTTGAAGCTGACCGCGGACAACATATACGCCACCCTCAGGCTGGTAAACGATGCTTTCCACTTTGCCTGATTCGATGTACTTCGTCAGCTGGTCATAACGAATTTCTTTGACTTCGTTGTTGTTGCCGTTAAAAAAGCTGACAACTCCAACCACAACTAAAAAGATTAATAAATAAAATATAGTATTACGGAAGATGCGATTCATTCCTTACCTCCTTAGGCGAACAATCAAATCTTATGCGGTTTTTTAGTCTTTCTTTTCGTAGATTTCTGGCTTTAAAACGCCAATGTAAGGCAAGTTACGGTATCTCTCGATGTAGTCCAATCCATAACCAACAACAAAAGCATCAGGAACGATGAAGCCAGCAAGATCTGGAGCGATATCAACCTTACGTCCTGTAGGCTTATCCAGCAAAGTGACGATCTTAACCGATTTTGCTTTACGTGCCTTAAACAGTTGAACAAGATAGCTGAGCGTTAAACCACTGTCAATAATATCTTCTACAATGATAACGTCTCGACCTTCTAAGGAAGTATCTAAATCTTTAACAATTTTAACTTGACCAGAAGAAACGGTAGATGCACCATAGCTGGACACTGCCATTAAATCGATCTCAAGATGGATATCCATACGTTTGATCAAGTCTGCCATAAAAGGTAGAGCACCTTTTAAAACCCCGACCACCAATGGAAAGCGTTCCTTATATTCCACAGAAAGCTCTTTTCCAAGTTCTTTAATCTTGTTTTGAATAGCTTCTTCGGAAATAAGTGTTTCTAAAATTTCATCATGCATGTTCAACAAGCCTCCTAGACGTCATGGCGATTTTTTATGAAAGCGTAGGATAACCCAAAGTTCTGATGGATTTATTTGATGACGTCTAATGTGTTTTAGCCCCGGAAGCCAAATAATCTTACCGTTTGCATCAACAACAATCGGCCAAACACTTCTTTCTTCCTGCGGCACTTTAGCATCAATAAATATATCTTTTAATTTCCGAGAACCGACGCCGGCAATCGCCATCCGGTCACCTGGTTTTCGGGTGCGAACTCGTAACGGGAGATCAACCTCTTTCATTGAGAACACAAAAACATCTTTTCCTCTTTGTAAAGCGGAGTCACAATCTGTTATATCAGCAGTTATACGTCCATTCGGCAATTCAACATAGCCGGGCAGCTCTAGTAAAAAGTCATAAGACCCTTCGTCATTATCGGCGATATGCTCAAAACTTAACATACATCTGTCATAAGTTCGGCTGACTACTAAACCTGACGGAAAATGCAACATTCCGGATGGATGCTCACTTCCGAGCAAACTAAGAAAGTTTTCCTTATGTACAGAGGAAAGAGATGAAGGATTAATTTTATACAGATAGTTCAATATTAGTGTAATCCCTCTTTTTTGTAAAGGAATAGGCATCTTGTTAAAAGCAGATACAGATAACTCTATTTTCCCCTCTGTTTGCCTGATTAAAACCTTTTCTAACTCTATTTCAGCCAGTTTCAATATATACGCTTCATCTTCGGAAATAGTTTCACTTAAATACTGAAATCTTTCATGAACGTTAGGGTTTTCTTGCTTTAAAAAAGGCAGAATTTTTTTTCTGAAGCGATTTCGAACATATTTATCACTTTCATTGCTTGAATCATAAACGGGAAACAGGTTTTCTACTTTACAATAATGCTCGATTTGGTCTTTTGTTATTCCTAAAAAAGGACGAATTATTTTACCGTTAGCAAAAGGACGTTTCACCGGAATGCCAGCGGAACTGAATCCTTCGCTGCCCCTCGTCATTCTCATGAGCATCGTCTCCACTTGATCGTCTCCATGGTGCGCCAACGCGAGCGCCTCTGCACGGTGTTTTTTCATGACGTTCTCAAAGAAATTGTAACGGCAGATTCTTGCAGCGGTTTGCAGAGATAATTTATGTTCGGTTTGATAGCTCGCAACATCCGCACTGTCACCTTCAAAAGTAATATTCCGCTCGTCACAAAAGCTCTTAACAAACGCAAGTTCTGATGCCGACTCACCGCCCCTTAAGCGATGATCGAACGAGGCAGCAACGATCTTAATCTTGTAATAGGAAGACCTTCGCCATAAAAAATGCAGCAATGCCAAAGAATCGGGTCCTCCGGAAACACCGATCACTACAGTTTGGGGAGCTGAAAGAAGCTGGTGTCTTTTAATAAAAATCTCCACTTCCTGCAACGTGAACCGCTCCTTCATTTTACGTTTTTAATAAGGCTATTTTTCGTTGGACTTGTTAACCCAAAAGAATAGGCTGAATGTAAATAAGTTCTTTTGATTTCTTCAATGACAAGTTAATTGAAGTGCAAGGCGCGAGACTCCTGAGGGATCAGCGGGACAGGTGAGACTCTTAACAGCGCATAGCGCTTAGAGGCTCAACGCACGCACCCCGGAAAGCGAGCAACCTGTAAAGGAAAGCAACCACTTTCAAGAGCAACGCAGTTCTACGAAAACGCCTTTTAAAATCATAACAAAGAATTGCAGGAACGAACACTATTTACATCGTTTGACCGAGCATGTAAAAAAAGTACACAACAAAAACAAACGTGAAGACTAAAAATGTTTCTACGATAAAGCTGCTTTTCTTTTTCTTTTGCGCTTGTCTTGATACTGGTTTTTGCGTTGAATTCCTCTGTGTTTGAGGAGACTTTGCTTTATCGTTAGCGTTCAACAAAAGAACGAGCTCGTTTCTCATCTCTTCTGCATACCGGTATTTACCGTTCCATGCTTTTTGTAAGATTGGCGCGTACGGCTTCAGCATCGGGCTGCCTGCTATCTTAGACTGAAACTGTTTATCAGAATCTCCGTTTTTCGTAAAACGTGATGGATAAGCTAGATTCACCATCACCATCCCCGCTGAGAACAGATCATAAGATGGCTCGGCTTTTCTTGTTCCCTTACCCCAATAGCCTCGATCATAGAATTCGGTGTATTCTTTGATCGACCTATCCATTACAGTCGTTCCTCCAACATCGATCCAGCGTATTCGATATGGAGGCCCCGTCACAAGAAGATTATCAGGTTTCAAGTCACCGAACGCCCAGCCCGCCTGATGAAGGGTATGAAGATCTGTTAGCAACTGAACAAGCAAAATTCCAGCCCATTCTGGAGACTTTGTCTTCATAAAGTCAAAAAGCGTCTCCCCTTTTAAATATTCCATCGCATAAAAAGGATATGTGGCAGTTTGCGTCACCCAGTCATCCACATCGATTAAAGAAGGTCCAAGGACTTTCCCCTGGACCTTTGAAAAACGCTTCAGTACATTGACTTCAGATGTGATCGACATCTGATCATGTCCGATTTTAAGTGCAACCACTCCCCGATCCGAATCAGCTAGGTAGACAGCACCGGTTGCTCCATAACCCAAACGGCGCCGAATTCGATATCTGGAATGATTCCACTTACCGCGAATTTCATTACCGACTACTAAGTTACATACCGGACTCGTTCGAATATCCTGGGGCATCATCGGACAAGAATCTCCTTTTTGACGATCGTTTACGACCAAAAGCTGCTATAGCCTCTTTTATCGCAGGACCTGTCGGTGTGATCCCGCCAAGTGAAATCTTTGAAAATGTCTTGCCGATCGATTCTAGTTTAGACGACCAGTTTAAAAGTTCTTCTGCCTCTGTTCTCTTGCCCGGAAAAACATAGAGTGCAAACTCGTTATCTCCGATTCTTGAATTCAACGAGATAGATAGATCAAGCAGAGACTCCTGAACCGTTAGCATCTTGTCTTCCATGGATCCCGAAGCATCAATCAAAACTAAGATTTCAAGATTCATGGTCTCTCCCATCTCATCGACAACTTCAATGACTTCTCCTCGTTTGTCAGGCGGAAGGTCTTCCATGGAGGACTGACTTCCAAGTATCTGTTGCAGCTCAGCATTAACGACACCTTTTATCGTTTGAGCCATTGCTTTTTGCGTGACCATCTTCACCGTTTGTGCGAGTTGCTTCGTATAAACGACCTGGCTTATGCCACCGCCAGCCATGGCAATCTCTTCTACTTCTTTTAAACCTTGTCTATGATACTCAGGTGCATTCTCATTCAATACGCCAATGACATTTACAGCTATTCCTTGTTCATTAGCAAGTGCCGCCATCGCGATTGGATCTTCACCTTGGTTCGAGCACCCATCTGTAATCAGTAAAATTTGACGCAGCGTTCCTTTGTTTCGCATAACGCTAACCCCTCTCAAGTACGAATTTTAACTATTACCATCTTCGTCAAGAAAGCGGTGGTTTATACGCAGAAAAGACCGTGAAACATAATCTCCAAATGGGGCCGAAGCGGGAATACTGTCTACTTTTACTAAAATACTGTCCAATCTTTACTTTTACTGTCCACTTATTGGATTTTACTGCCCACTTCTGAAAAAATACTGTCCATTCACAACAGCGACGGACTACAAACAAAAAAGACCGCTCTTTTTCGCATAAAAGAACGGCCTTGTATTCTTATAAACTATTGAGCTTTCTTTCGGTTGATCGCCACTTTCGGATATTGAGGAACAGTTGCCCACTTAGGAATGTTCTTATCAATTTTTGTTACAGCGACCGTCATATCATCCTCGATACCGTTATTTCCTGAACGGATCACTTCTTCCATGATCAGATCGGCTATCTCTTGCGGATCTTCTGTATCGATCTCTCTAATCTTACGCTTTAGCCACGCATCAATATTTTCGATATGACGTGGAGCTTCATAGATTCCATCACTCATCATAATGAGGATATCTCCTGCTTTCAGCTGTTCATCAACAACGTCCACATCAAAGTCTCGAATGATCCCCATCGGCAGATTGCTTGCTTCTACCGTTCTGATCTGGTCTCCTCGTTTAATAAAACTCGGAGTTGAACCAATCTTTAAGAATTTAGCAGAAGCATCTTGCAGATCGATCATCGCAAGGTCTAACGTAGAAAAAATTTCATCAGTTGTACGTAACGAAAGCACAGAGTTGACTGACTTAATGGCCACTTCTTCTTCAATACCAGACTGAAGAATTTTTTGCAGAAGCTGAAGCGTTTCATTGCTCTCGATGAACGCTCGTTCTCCGTTACCCATTCCATCTGCGATCGCAACAGCGAACTTTCCAGCACCAATCTCTATGGTCGAATGGCTATCCCCCGAAAGCCACGCTCCGCCTTTAGCTGCTGAAGCAATTCCTGTTTCAACCACATATTCACGCGCTGAATGAAAAGATAGATGACAGAAGCCTGTCGGATAGTTCGCGCAATCTTCATGCGTCACAAGAATCGTCTCTTCCAATATGTCAGATAAGATCGGTGCGATCAGCTTCTCAGCGATTCCCGAACCGTTGCAAGAAGGAATCGTCATTTCAATATCCACATTGGACGTTTCTAGGCTGTAAATATCCACGTGTCCCACATCGATTCCTGCTTGTGCCAAAGAGTCTTTGATCTGCTCTTCTTGTATTTGATGGTTTTCCTGCTCTCGCTGTATCTCTTTTGCGAAATCGCCCATTACTTGCGAAACACCCATCAGCTGATCAGCAACTAAACGACGACTTTCTTGCACTTGTATCTTCAATTTTTGAGAAGCCCTGTATTGAGTCAATTCTTTATTCATAAGATCCGTTATCTTTTCAGGCTTGATGCAATGCTTTTCCCATTCTCTCTTTAATTTACGATCCTTAATATCACTATAATCTTCTTGCTCAACCATCAGCCTGGTCATCAGGTCGTAAGTCGTTGTGAAATTCTGCGCCCAGCACTGTTCCTTCTTAAAACAAGTCTGGCACGTTTTTTCTGTAATGTTGCTTAAGAAAAGATCCACTTCACGTGTGCTCTCTTCCTCATTTAAAGATGAACCTACCGATTGAAAAGAATGTGATAGAGCTTGGAAGAGGCTTGAGAATCGTTCAACACGACTCGCGGTCACGTCTCGAATCTTCTTCAAATATTGTTGCTGATGCATCGAATGTTCTCTTGTGCCTGGTACATACTTTGAAATGTTGCTGATTGCAGTCTTCGGTGTTAAAAGGAAAAGTAGAACAGCAAATCCAGATTCCATCAGTGTGGATGTGATTTCGGATCTTCCCTCACCATACAAACCAATCATGACGGTTCCTATAATAAGCCCTAGACTTACACCAAATCGTTTCCCCTCTTTCAAAAGACCGCCAAGAAGGCCAGAGAAAGCTAAAAGGCTCATTTGAGAAAGGCTCGCCACTTGCGCGAGGCTTAGGATTAAACCTGTCACGACCCCTACAGTAGAACCGATCGCAGCGCCTCCTACAAAAGCAAACAACAACACTAAGTAACGTGACACAACATGTTCTACGGCTACATCATTGATCTGCCAGCCGATCGTTCCGGTCATGACAGAAGCAAGAAGAATCATCAAGCACACAATCTCTTCGTTTTTTAACGATTGAGGAATCTTTTTATTCGTTAATAGCGGTATGCTTTGAAGAAAGATTAACGTAAGAACTAAGCTTAAGCCTCCTTCTACTAACGCAAGCATCGTATCTACCCGCTCTAACCCTCCTTCACCAAACATCGAGAACACGGTTCGCGTGATTAAGGAAGAACCGAAAACCAAGAGTGGAAGACTTTGCATTCGATTCTTTATGAAAAGGTCTGCTCCTTTTTGAAGGCTGGCATAAACGAGTAAGGCACTGATAAAGAATAAAGCGTTCATCGGTTGATGCGACATCGCTCCAGCCAAGATCGCAAAAACAGCAATGCCTGTTCGTTCTTTTCTCAAAACGAAGACACTGGCTACAAAAGGTAAAGCAAAGGGAGACATCTCTGCCAGAATCATAGCTCGTCCTAACAAAAAACCAATTCCAAACAACAGCATTCTCCAATTAAAAATGCTCTGGTTCAAAATCTGAAGCCATCTTTTACTTGTCTTCGTTACCGCCTGCTGACCTTTTTCTACCCAGACCATTCCTCTGATCGGTTCGAGTACTTCTTGTTCAACCTTCTGCCACATCCCATACACCACCCGTTTCCAATTTGTGTAATCATTATAAACAGGTTTAGAACAAAGATTTTGTCAAAAGAGCAGGTAAGGTTTCAAAAACTTATCGACGGACTTCTCCACTATTTCACGAAAGAAGAGCAAAAGCGGACAACATTCTTACAAAAAGAGAAGAGGAATTTTCATTTTTAAAGTTATTAAGGAGAATTATGAAGAAAAATAAAAAGGGAAAGATGTTTATATTTATTTTTATTGGAAAGCAAAAAAGAAAATAAAAAAAAGAGCATCCGCTGACAGATGCTCTTGTACGTTTGTATGTAGATGTCAAAATTAAAATGGTAGCGGCGGAGGGAGTCGAACCCACGACCTCACGGGTATGAACCGTACGCTCTAGCCAGCTGAGCTACACCGCCATTTGTAAAAGACACAAGTAGTATATTACATCTATCCTGCCACTCTGTCAACGGTTCTTTAAAAATTTGTCGAAAAAGTTTTTTGTCTAGTGTTTCAAAAGACTGTTTCATTAAGCTTTGATGCTTTTGAAGGTAGTTGATTTCCGCTCCAGACTGCTCGCTTTCCGCGGGGCAGGCTGTGAGCCACATTTGTACGTTTCACTCTTAAGTGTCTCACCTGCCCACCTGTCCCGCAGGAGTCTCGCATCCTCCACTCCAATCAACTTTTCAAAGATGAAAAGGAAATTGAAGATTTCAGGAAAACTCTTGTGTTATTTATCCATGTAAAAACGATGGCATCCTGACATAAAGATTAACGACTAAATACAAAAAAGCACTCTATTCTTTCAAGAATAGAGTGCTAGCCATATATATAGATGAATGAGCATTAAAAATGCAACAATTATCCTCTTCGGCCGCCGCGGCCACCTCTTTTTGATTCAGTACTACGCTTTAAAGTAGTGAGTCGATCTTCACTATCTTTAAGGAATTTGTTCATCTTATCCTCAAAAGATAATGCCGTTGAATGGTTGTTACCGCCTCGGTTAGGACCTTTGCGAGATTTGTTAAATCCGCCTCTTGCAGGAGCTGGTCTACTAGCAGATGCAACATTTTCTTTTGCTTTCTTGATAGATAAACCGATCTTCCCGTCCTTTTCGACGCTCATAACCTTAACTTCGACTTGATCACCAACTTTAAGAAATTCGTTGATGTCCTTTACGTAATTATCCGCAACTTCGCTAATATGCACGAGTCCTGTTGTACCCCCTGGCAGCTCTACAAACGCTCCAAAATGAGTAATCCCAGTAACTTTACCTTGCAACTTGCTGCCTACTTCAATTGACATGCAAAAAATGCTCCTCCTTAAAAAATCTCCTAAGATATCATTACTTATTATACAATCGAAAAAATCTGCGTGTCAATCTACGCTTAATGCTTTATTCTGGAAGTTTAAAGATTGTTTCACCAGGTTTTGACATAAAAAAGTCGCGTCTGGCGATTTCTCCAATGTATTCTTCGTCTTTTAGTTTATTCACTTCATCTTTAAGTTGTGCCTTTTCTTCTAAAAGAGCTTTATATTCGTCGCTTAATTCTTTTTGTTCCATCTGTTTTTCATTTAAAAGGGAGAGCTGTTCTGCAATACCCGTAATAATTAAAAAAGCAAAAAAGGAAAATACGATAAAAGCCCCCGTTAAGCGCCTGTATAAACCACGCTTACGTTTAGCGATCACTTGCTCATGACGCTCTTTATTCTGGATGTATTGTGAGTGAATCTCTGTTATTTTTTTCTGGCGCATTTGTTCGCTGTTCCCCTCCTTTACTTCTTTTTTCCCTTCCAATTGCTGACTTTATTCTTCGCAGAAATGAAAAACCCTGCTAATTTTGAATATTTCTCTTTTAAATTATACCATTTTTGCTTTGGTATGAAACGCCATATGAGTCTTCCAACCCATTTAAAAGGAGAAAAAAGAATCATGAATAGTACCATAATAATTTTCCGCAAGATGTTAAATACATATAAAAGAATAGCGGATATGAGCATAATTAACCATTTTATCGGCATAACGATTAAAGAGTTAAGTAATCGGTATAAAAAACGAAAAATTGAGGCGATCGCTGATACCATCCACTCAAGTATCTTTTTATAGATTCGTTCAAAGAGTGCTCGGTACGCCGCATATCCGCAAATGAGAGCAATAAAAATATAAAATCGAATCTCCGCGTGATTCACGTTTAGAAGAACATAAAAGACCAGCAAAGCCTGTACCAGCCAAAACATCAGATCGTTTAAGAAATGGAGCCAATGCCACTTTCGCTTCTCATGAATGAATCGACTGTACGTATCGACAGACATTCCGATCCATATACCCATGAGGACCATAGAAAGCATCGTTTCAAACTGAACGGTTAAGGTCATTTGAACAGTTTGCCGAAGAAGCCTTTAGTCTTTTCACCGGTCTGCTGGTCCAGGTAAACGAGGTCGAATACTTTTCCTTCAATATTGACAACGCCTGATTCCACATCAAGATTCTTCATCTTCAAGTTTGTCCCGCGGATCGCTAAAAAGCCCATAGTTGTCTCAAGCAAGAACTCTTCATTATCAAAACTTTCTACTTGCTTAACACCCGTGATCTCTAGATTCTTTCTTCCTACCATTCTTACATCATGGTTTGGTGTGGTCACTTTTTGATTATATCCATTCAGATCATATCGTTGGTCCATACATTCCCCTCCTCTATTCCATACAAATGTATGAAGCATCAAAGGAGAATAGAACAAGCTGTATGAATTGCTGAATGTTTTGGAGCAACCATTGATGTGAATTTCTAAAAGGTTGTTACCTTTTGGTCTTGTTTCATTCACTTCATTGCAAGTTGATTGGAGTGTAAGGTGTGAGACTCTCGGCTAGGACAGGCGGGCAGTCCGAAAAGTGGAAGTGGCTCGGTCAGCCCCGACAAGCAAAAGGTGAATGGACCAGAAAGGCGCAGTTTGCCTTGTAGTCCATTTAACTTTTGACCTCGAGGGGCTAGTCACTGCATCTAGACAGGTGAGACACTTAAGAGTGAAACGTACGAATGTGGCTCACCGCCTGCCCCGCGGAAAGCGAGCACCCTGGAACGGAAATCAACCACTTCCAAAAGCAACGAAGATTGCGAAAACAGCAAAAAGAAAAGAACCTGAAAAAAATCAGGTTCTTTACTCAGTCGTTTCGATGCGGTTTTCTTCGAGGACGGTATACATGTTATCCGCGTCCTCTTTTTTTGTCGTATCTTTAAGCTCGTTGATTTTTACCTTTACAAGCTTTTGTCCAAAACGTATTGCAAGCTCGTCCCCTACTTTTACATCTGAGGAAGCCTTCGCCTGCAATCCGTTAATGGAGATACGCCCTTGATCTGAAATCTCTTTCGCCACGGTTCTCCGTTTAATCAGGCGCGAGACTTTCAGAAATTTATCTAAGCGCATGCTTACTTAACAGCTTCTTTCAGCTTGTTTCCTGCTTTAAATGCCGGAACAGTTGCTGCTGGAATTTGAATTTCTTTACCTGTTTGAGGGTTGCGGCCAGTACGGCTAGAACGCTCACGAGTTTCGAAAGTTCCGAATCCAACAAATTGTACTTTGTCTCCGTCTTTTAGAGCAGAAGTGATTTCATCGATTACGCCATTAACGACTGTTTCTACGTCTTTCTTAGTAAGTCCTGACTTTTCTGAGATATTTGTTACCAATTCATTTTTGTTCATTTTAATTACCTCCTAAAGTTTCTATCAAAGATTTCGCTAGAAACCCCCTATAATTAAGGGTTTCATGATATTTCTCGAGAAAATATTCTCTATTTTTCACTATAATCCTTCTTTGTTGAAAAAAAAATTATTTTGCCTCGTTCCAAAAACGGTCCATTTCCTCTAAAGTGACGTCCTCGAACGAGAGACTTTGCTTCTTCAGTTCCTGCTCGATGTAGTGAAAACGCTTCTTAAATTTACGGTTTGTCTCATTTAGAGCTTCTTCTGGATCAATCTTGTAAAAACGAGCCAGATTCACAACAGAGAACAACAGATCACCTAATTCTTTTTGCTGTTCGTCGCCCTCAGCTTCTTGAAACTCTTTTAATTCTTCTAAGATTTTTTCGACTACCGGCTCGACTTCTTTCCAGTCGAAGCCAACTTTCGCTGCTTTTTTTTGATAAAGAAAAGCTTTTTGGATAGCCGGAATTCCCTTTGGCACACCATCTAATAAAGAGTCACGATCTTCTTTTCCTGCTTCTTTTGATTTAATCGCATCCCAGTTCGCCACAACTTCATCTGCGTTTTCTGCAGAAACATCGCTAAAAACGTGTGGATGACGACGTATCATCTTCTCGGTTAACGTTTCAATCACATCTTCTAAAACAAAGAAACCTTCATCTTCCCCAATTTGTGCGTGAAGCAGAACTTGAAGGAGCACATCGCCTAATTCTTCAGCCAGTGCATCATCGTCTTCTTCATCAATTGCATCTAACACTTCATAAGCTTCCTCGATCAAATACTTCTTTAACGTCACATGTGTTTGCTTTTGATCCCAAGGACAACCCCCAGGACCGCGCAGTCGAGCAATGACGTTCTTCAAAAACGCAAAGTCTCTATACATCTGTTCTTCCTCTTTTACAGGAGGAACATACACAGCAGTCAGATTATTTAATGTTACAGACTGATCTAGTTCGTACAGAGGGACGCGTTTTATAGACTCTTCAGCACTGCCTGCTGCTGTAACGATTGTTACTTCATAATCGTCGGGATACTTATCCATCAATGTCAGCTTTACTTCTGAAGCAATAAAGTTGTCATAAACTTGCACGATAACAAGGTGATGTCTGATCTGAACCTCGTCTTTTTTTAATGAAGTTCCATCAAGAATCTGGCACCCTTCAATCGGGTCAATCTTTAGTGCCGTATACATTTCATCAAGAAAACTCTTTCCGCCAGCTACTGAAACCTCGATTCCTTTCTTCTCACTCTTATGAAGAAGAATCTGTACCGCTTGCTCCGCAACTAACGGGTGGCCTGGAACAGCATAGAGGACATGACCTTCTGCCTCAGCCTGTTGAAATAAGGTTTCCGCAATTTCTTCGTACACTGGTTCAAACTGGTCATGTTTTTCATAGATTTCATCAAATGCGATAAATTGTTTTCCTTGTTTCATTAATTCTTCTATCGCAGGGTGATGAATCGTGCGCACATAAACTCTTTCAGCTGATTCTAACATGCGGTAGATGCCTAGTGTCATCTGGTCTAAGTCTCCTGCACCTAGGCCGATAATCGTAATCTTCTTCGTCATCATGGTCTCCTTTTTTTAAGACGTTTAAACATCTTCTGAATAAATCCAATTGAATGAAAGACGGAGTTCCATTCATTTTGAGAAAATATTTTAAATACTAAGATACAGAGAATATAAATCACTACACCGATAAATGATGCACTGATACTAATCAGCATCGCTTGAAACCGCGTATCACCCATGAATACATAGTTCTCCGTCATATAGATCCATGTCCATACACCAGCACCCATCAAAATAAGAGAGATGGATAGTGAAAGAAGTGTTGTTTTTCTGCTTCCTGTTAAAAACTTCGTAACGAATTGAAGCTTCAATAGTTGTGCAATCGCTGCAATCATTGTAGCCAGCACGGTAGATCCGGCAGCCCCCTCCATACCGAAAGAAGGAATGAGCACCACATTGCCAAGAATTTTTATCAATACCGCGATAAGAACGGTGTATGCCGCGAACCGACCATGACCGATTCCTTGTAAAAGTCCTGTGGTCGTATAGATGATGGATACGAAAATAATGGAAATACAGAGAATAGCAAGAGCAAGCGATCCATCATCATTTTTAAACAGCATAACATTGAGGTGCTTCATAATAAAGATGAGTCCGATTGCCGCTGCCCCGCCAAAAACGATAGAAATTTTTACGGAGAGCTTTGCAAGCGTTCGGATCTCTTTTTGTTTCTTTTCTGCTGCGAGCGATGCCATCTCCGGCACTACAGCAAGTGCTACAGATGCGGCTAGCACTGTTCCTAACTGAAGAAGAGGTTGACCTCGGTCAAAAACGCCTTTCAATAGTTTCGCGTCATATGCATCCATGCCGCTTTCTACCCAAACGTTAACGAAAAGAAACGCATCGACTAGCTGCATCAACGCTAAGATTAGTGCGCTTAGCGACAAATAGATGCTCGTTTTTAACAGCTCTGCGGCATATAAAAAACTAAATCTTGCACGTGAGCGATAAGGGCTCGCTGCACCTTTTTTCCAAAAATAAAAAAGAAACAATCCTGATGCGAGTGCACCTAAAACAGAACCAAAAAGTGCCGCTGCTCCTGTTTCATAGCTGGAGTACCCTTTTAAAACGAAATAATAGGATAAAAGTAAGATACCTGAAACTCTTATAGTCTGTTCGATCAACTGCGAAACAGCAGTCAGTTGCATGTCGCCAAACCCTTGATAAGTACCCCTGAAAAAGGCAGAAAGCGGAATAAACAGAAAAAGAACAGATATGACTCTGATCGGCAGTTCCAAATGCCGGTCTCCCATCCACTCTGCCATAAATAGTGCTGCTAAAAATAAAAATAGGAACGATACTAAACCTAAGCTAACAGAAGTCCACGCTGCTGTTTTTATTAAATGGTCATCGTTATTCTTCTCTGACACGATCATTTTTGAAAGAGCCATCGGAAAACCTGTAAAGGCAATAGCAACGGCTATCGCATAAAACGGATAAGCTTGCTGAAACACATAAAAACCAAAATCACCCGTCATGTTCTGATAAGGAATTCGATAAACGACGCTTAGTAATTTAACGACTATGGCAGCTGCGGTCAGCAGCATAGCCCCTTCCCATACAGAGTAGTTCTTTGTTTTCATAAAATAACTCCAATTTTTATATCATATATATTTCCCGGGACGACAGGAGTCGACACATTTTGTTTTGCATGATCATAATTCAAGATATTATACCATAGTCATTGCATATCGCCCGGCGATATAAGGTTCAATACGCATTTAAACTTCGGAATTATTCCTATCAAACCGCAGATCAGTTTGTTCCAAATCAGCACAAAAAAAGAAAGAGCATGATTCGCCCTTTCTTATTGCTCCATCTGCCTTGCTAAAAATCCAGCTGCAGTTTCAGCAAGTTTTTGCTCAAGTTCAGTAAGCTTCTTTCCTTCTTTCCCAATCATAACGACTGCTCCGATCGGGTCTCCACCTGCGATGATCGGCGCGATCACGTGAGAAGTGTTTTCTTTGATTCCATCGATCAGCTCAGCTTCCGTTCCGTTCGGTTCTACTAACGTCTTTCTGTCACTCATGGAAGCTTCTACTACTTTACCGATGCTTTTATTGTGATAATCTTTCTTGGATCCGCCAGCTACCGCAATATATGTATCACGGTCAGCAATTAACACAACATGACCTGTACTATCTGCAAGGCTCTCTGCATATTCTTTTGCAAAATCACCAAGCTCATTGATTGGAGAATATTTCTTTAAAATGACTTCTCCATCTCTGTCTACAAAGATCTCAAGCGGGTCTCCCTCACGAATCCGAAGTGTTCTGCGGATTTCTTTTGGAATAACTACGCGCCCGAGGTCATCAATACGTCGAACGATACCAGTTGCTTTCATATAGATAATGCCCTCTCTTTCGGATGATGATGAATCATTGATGTAACAAAATGGTTCCTTCACTGAAAGAATGTTCCATTTCCTAGGTTTATTATTTGTTACATCTCCTGTTCTATTCACGAAAGAGAGGGTTATTATAATTTATGGTGTATTTGTTGTCTTTTCTTTCCTAGCATGCTTCATTTCTTTTAGGAAAAGGTCGATCTGCTTCAACAGATCCAAATCTTTAACTCGTTTTCGGTTAATGATCACTTTCATTAGATTACCCTGCATCCCAAGATTCACATGTCGCCCGATCTTATTGGCGATCTCGAACATCTTCCCGCCATCAAGCGATGACGTCGTCTTCTCATTTAGAATCATGTTCACCGTATCCTGCTTCTGTTCGATCAACTTAACGCCTTCTCGTTTTGCACGGAGTTTAATGCCTGCTACTAAAAGTAAACATTCAACTTCTACCGGATAGTCACCGAAACGATCAACAAATTCCTCTTGTAAGTCTGATATGTCTTTTAAAGCTTTTGCCGCACGTACGTGTTTGTACATCTCGATCTTTTGCTTTTCGTCACCGATATAATTAGTCGGAATATAAGCGTCCACCTCAATGTTAAGATCAACGTCCTCTTCCACTTCTTTCGGTTTATTACCTTTTCTTTCTTGTATCGCTTCTTCAAGCATCTGAGAGTATAGATCAAACCCGACCGAGTCGATGAATCCATGTTGCTGGGCCCCAAGGAGGTTACCTGCACCACGAATGGAAAGATCTCGCATCGCTATTTTAAAGCCTGATCCTAACTCCGTAAATTCTTTTATCGCCTGAAGACGTTTTTCCGCAACTTCTGTTAGAACTTTATCTCGTTGATACGTAAAATACGCATAAGCAACACGGTTAGAACGTCCAACACGTCCCCTTAACTGATAAAGCTGAGAGAGCCCCATCTTATCCGCATCGTACACGATTAATGTATTTACGTTAGGAATGTCCACACCGGTCTCAATGATCGTCGTAGATACCAACACATCATAGTTTCCTTCTAGGAACTCTAACATGACACTTTCCAGTTCATTTTCAGACATCTGACCGTGAGCATAGGCAACACGGCAATCTGGAACAAGCATCGAAATTTGCTCTGCCATTCGCTCGATTGAATCAACACGGTTGTATAAGAAATACACTTGACCACCGCGACCCATCTCTCGTTCGATCGCTTCTCTAACAAGCGAACCATTATAGTCCATCACATAAGTCTGGACCGGGAAACGATTCTCAGGAGGTGTTTCAATAACAGATAGATCTCGAACACCTAGCATCGACATATGAAGTGTACGCGGTATAGGCGTTGCCGTTAACGTAAGAACATCCACGTTTGACTTTAGCGTTTTGATCTTTTCTTTATGTGTAACCCCGAAACGCTGCTCTTCATCAATGATGAGTAACCCTAGGTCTTTATATTGAACATCTTTAGAAAGCAGGCGATGTGTGCCAATCGCGATATCGACCGTACCTGCTTTTAGACCTTTAAGCACTTCGTTTTGCTCTTTTTTAGATCGAAAACGACTCAAACTTCCGATGGTGATCGGAAACTCAGAAAACCGCTCACGAAACGTTTCAAAATGCTGTTGAGCTAAGATTGTAGTAGGAACAAGGAACGCTACTTGCTTACCGTCCATGATGGCTTTAAACGCTGCACGGATCGCCACTTCCGTTTTTCCGTAACCTACATCTCCACAAAGAAGACGATCCATCGGACGGACGCTCTCCATGTCTTTTTTGATCTCTTCGATAGCACGAAGCTGATCGTCCGTTTCTTGATAAGGAAAGCTTCCCTCAAACTCGCTCTGTTCTGCACCATCTTCGGCGAAAGCGTACCCTCTGCTCGCTTCACGCTCTGCATAAAGCTTGATCAGATCATCTGCAATATCTTGAACAGAAGATTTAACCCTGCTCTTCACTTTCTTCCAATCACTGCCGCCTAGCGAGTAGATCTTAGGTTCTTTGCCTTCAGAACCTACATATTTTTGAACTTGGTCGATCTGCTCAACCGGTACATATAACTTGTCATTTCCGGAATATTTAATATGCAGGTAGTCTTTGTGAACCCCTTTGATCTCAAGGGTTTCAATTCCTAAGTACTTACCGATTCCGTGATTCACGTGTACGACATAATCGCCTACTTTTAACTCGGAATAGCTCTTGATCCGCTCGGCGTTCGTCATCTTCTGTTTTCTTGCAGGGCGTTTTGCCTTTTTTGTAAATACTTCTTCTTCCGTGATCACAACAAGCTTTTGCTTCACAGATTCAAATCCGCTTCCAAGATCTCCAAGTAAGATCTGACTCGTTTTCGGCTGAATGTTCTGATCTGCACCGATGATACCTGCATCCATTTCATAATCTGCAAGTACGCGTTCCAGCCGGTTCGCCCGCTCTTTGTTCATCGCTATAAAAACGATCGCAAATCCAAGCTTCTTCCAACGATCCATCTCACCTTTTAATACATTCATCTGACCGTGGAAATTCTGCATGCTCTTGCATTCTACGTTCAAAATATTTTGAGGCTGTGTATGAGGAACATGTCTTAAGAACAGGGATAAATAGATAATAGGGAACGCCTTTTTATCACCAAGCAAACCATTCGTATCAGGCGATATCGTAAGGTCCTGTACGAGCTCTCCATGCTCAAGAAGTGCCGTCTGCCATTCTGCCTCTTCTTTATCAAGCTGCTGACTTGTTTCTTGAATACGGCCGATCTCATCCATAACCACTAAACTGTTAGGTGATATGTATTGCAAAAGGCTTGCCGGCTCATCGTAAAAGAGAGATGCGTATTTATACATGCTTTGAAACTGCTGCTTTTCACGCAGTCTTCCTGTTTCATAGCTGATATTTTCAACGAGTGTTTCTTTTAGTGCATCATCTTTAATATTTTTCAAAGTAGATGCCAGCTTCGCATCTATGCGGTCTGCAGCATTATTATAATGTTCATCAAAAAGAATAAGTTCTTCAGCTGGTGCGATAGAAATGGTCTTTACTTTATCCTGAGAACGCTGTGTTTCTGCTTCAAAGAATCGAATAGAGTCAATCTCTGTATCAAAAAGCTCGATTCGAACAGGATTCTTTTCAGTAAGCGGATAAATATCTATAATCCCACCACGCACACTAAATTCTCCCGGTGTTTGAACCATCGATGAACGTTCATAACCCATCGCAACTAATTTTTTTAAGATTTCATCGGAATCAATATCTTCTCCTACCTGAAAAGTAAGACCGGCTTTTTTCCACACCTCAACGGGTGGCAAGTATCGCCTTAGCCCTGCAACCGGCGTGATGATGACACCTTTAAAAGATCGGCTCAACTGATTTAAAGCCTCAATTCTTTGGCTTTTTAATTCAGGACTCGATATAGCCATCTCAGATGAGATCAGATCATTTACAGGATATAAATAAACTTCATCTTCCGATAAAAGTGAAGTTAGATCTTCATATAGTTTTTGTGCTTGAAATAGATTATGGGTGACAACGAGTTGAGGTTTACCTGTATTCTCGTGAAGACTGCTGATCAGCATCGTTCGAGCAGAGCCTGAAAGACCAGCAACAAGTTGTTCTTTCAGTCCTCCGTTAATGCCATCCATTATGGATTTTAAGTCTTCTCCCTGACTAAAATATTTCTTCAATCCAAGCATTTCTTACTCCCCCTCTCACAAAGAGCTAGTCATTGGTTCTATTAAAATCATTTCAGGTCTCAAGGCTGTTACTGGTATCCAAAGCTTACGGCTTTTTAGTTTTGGAAATCCTTCATTGAAAAGTTGATTGTAGTGTAAGATGCGAGACTCTGGCTAGGACAAGCGGTCAGGTGAGACCCTTAAAGGCGCAACGCGTCAAGGAGCTCACCGCCTGCCCCGCGGAAAGCGAGCATCTGAAACGGAAATCAACTACTTTCAAAAACATCAAGGAACACGAAAACAGCTATTTTAAACAGAAAAAGGCTTTGGCCCGCTTAGATAGGCTGTGGCCAAAGCATTACTTATTGAATAAAGGATTTCAGCGTATGATACTCCGGATTACGTTCAAGCGTATCCTGACAATCCTCACATGTCGTTGTAACTTCTATATCTCCATTCTCTTTATAGGAGAGTAATTCCTGCCGTTCTTCGTTACTTAATGTTTCAAATCCAAGTTGTGCTGCATTCACAGTATGGTGATCAATCGTACCCACATGTGTTTTACAATGCCTGCACCGGTAATGAATAGCCATGCACAGTCCCCTTTCGGTTAGCATTATACTAACCATTATGAGCGGAACATGTGTAATCTATTCTTTAGCCGTTAAACTTATTCATAACTTTATCAAACGATGTGTCTAGAAAAGCTTCACATGCTTTCACAGATCGGTCGATACCATGTTCGATATCTACGGATTCCTCTTTTGAAAAACGATTTAATACGAAGTCGGGAACTGGCTGTTGGTTCGTCGGACGTCCGATACCAAATCGAATTCTTTTAAATTCTTGCGTACCAAGATGTGCGATCATGGATTTAATACCGTTATGCCCGCCTGCACTTCCCTTTGTACGAAGTCTTAGTTTTCCTGGAATCGTATCGAGGTCATCGTACACGACGATCATGTCTTCTATTGGAATTTGAAAATAATCCATGAACGGCCCTATACATTCTCCAGATAAATTCATATACGTTAGCGGTTTTAATAGGAAGACTTTCTCTCCTCTAACCACACCTGTTCCGTAAATTCCTTTGAACTTTGTTTGCTGCAGGGGAATGTTTAAGGAGTTCGATAATGTATCGATAACTTCAAAACCTATATTATGCCGGGTGCCATCAAAACGAGATCCTGGATTCCCGAGCCCAATAAACAATTTCACTCTATGTTCACCTTACCTTCAATTGTCTTATCAACATTATACACAATTGGGATAACAGAATAAAAACGCAGCGGCCGCTGCGTTTTTATATTCAATCATTCTATTCGTCTTTCTTTGCTTCTTCTTGACTGTCATCAGCAACAGATTCAGAGGATTCTGGAGCATCTCCTTCTGCATCCGCTTCTTCTGTTTCTTCATCTGTTTCTTCATCTTGAAGTTTTGGAGGTGTTACACTCGCAACCACTTCATCTTCTTCGTGAAGAATTTCGTATTTTTTACCTGTTGGTAAGTCCTTAACAGATAAGGAATCACCTATATTTAATTCTTCAACAGAAGCTTCCAATTGTTCTGGGAAGTCAGCTGGTAATGCTTTAACATTTACTGTTGCAAGTACACGTTGTAGCACTCCGCCTTCTTTCACACCAACAGATTCACCTGTTAAGACAACCGGCACCTCTGCTTCTGTTTCTTTATTTAAGTCAATTGCTAGAAAATCTACGTGCGTAACAGAATTTTTCAAAGGATGGACTTGCATATCCTGTACCATGACAGAATAATCTTTTCCATCTACTTTTAATTTGAGTACGCCATTCTTGCCTACTTCTCTGTAAGCTTTAATAAATTCTGGCTCATCAACAGATAGAGCTACAGCTTTAGTCCCATAACCATATAAGTTTGCTGGGAAATGCCCTTTACTTCTTAATTCCGTTAAAATCGAACGTTTGTCTGTATTTCTTTTTTCGACTGTTAGATTCGTTGCCATAATGAGATCCACCTTTCCTATTTCGAGTCTCTTTAAAGCATTACCCGAACTGAAAGATTTTAAAACGTGAAGTTAGAAATCGATTTAGCAAGCACTTCTTAAGCGAAAGTTGATTAGTGTTTTACTGGTTGCTCTTGAAAGTCGTTGATTTCCGTTTCAGGATGCTCGCTTTCCGGGGGGCGTGCGGTGAGCCTCTTAGCGCTATGCGCTGTTAAGAGTCTCACCTGTCCCGCTGATCCCCCAGGAGTCTCGCACCTTCCACTTCAATCAACTTTTCAAAGATGAGAGTGAAAAAATCTCAAATGCAACGATCTCTATAGAAGAGCTTTATAAGATCTTAATCAAACAATTTAGATACAGATAGTTGCTCGTGAACGCGAATGATTGCTTCTCCTAATAAAGGAGCTACAGAAAGCTGAGTTACTTTATCGATCTTCTTCTTTTCAGGAAGAACGATCGTGTTTGTAACAACTAGCTCTTTAATAGAAGAGTTTTGGATACGATCCATTGCAGGGCCTGAAAGAACAGGGTGCGTACAGCATGCATAAACTTCTTTCGCGCCGTTTTCTACAAGTGCATTAGCTGCTAGAGTGATCGTTCCAGCCGTATCAATAATATCATCGATTAAGATCGCTGTTTTTCCTTCAATGTTACCAACGATGTTCATAACTTCAGATACGTTCGGGCGAGGGCGACGCTTATCAATGATAGCGATTGGTGCTTTTAAGCGATCAGCCATCTTTCTTGCTCTAGTAACTCCGCCATGATCAGGCGATACAATAACGATATCATCTAATTCTTTGTTTGCAAAATAATTTGCTAAGATCGGCACACCAAGTAATTGATCAACCGGGATGTCGAAGAAGCCTTGAATTTGAGTCGCATGAAGATCGATTGCAATAACACGAGTTGCACCAGCTGTTTCAAGCAGGTTAGCTACAAGTTTAGCTGTGATCGGCTCACGTGCACGTGCTTTACGGTCTTGACGTGCATAGCCATAGTAAGGCATTACTACGTTAATCGTTTTAGCAGAAGCACGCTTTAAAGCATCAATCATGATTAAGAGTTCCATTAAGTGTTGGTTAACTGGATCACTTGTAGATTGAATAACGTAAACTTCACAGCCACGAATACTTTCTTCAATGTTAATCTGAATTTCCCCGTCACTAAACTTTGTTACTGAACTTTCTCCAAGCTCAATTCCAATGTGCTGAGCAATCTCCTTTGATAATTCCTTGTTAGAATTTAACGTGAAAACTTTCAATGTAGGATCTACATACGTACTCATTGATGGCTCCATCCTTCCCCACTCTTAAAATTATTGGTTTTGTTTTTCGTTTAGCTTTTGAACATAGTTTTCTTTAACAGTTTGACGAGATCTCGCGATGGATAATGATTCAGCAGGAACATTTTCAGTAATTGTTGAGCCCGCTGCGACGTAAGCATTCTTTCCAACAGTAACCGGAGCAACCAAGTTAGAGTTACAACCAATAAACGCCCCATCTTCAACCTTTGTTAAAAACTTGTTCTTACCATCGTAATTCACTGTGATAGATCCGCAGCCTAGGTTTACATCTTTTCCGATCTCAGCATCACCGATATAGCTAAGATGAGATGCCTTACTTCCTGAACTCATCACAGATTTTTTTATTTCTACAAAGTTTCCGATCTTCACTTTGTTCTCAAGAACGGACTTCGGACGGATGTGAGCAAATGGACCGATTGCTGTCAGATCTCCTACTTCACTGTCGTGGATAACAGATTGACGAATCGTGTTTCCATTTCCAATAACACTATCTTTGATCTCAGATTGAGGACCGATAATGTTTTCTTCCCCTATTTTCGTTTGCCCTAAGATTATCGTCCCAGGATAGATGACCGTATCGCTACCGATTTCTGCATCATCTGAAATATAGGTTTGATCAGGATCGATCAACGTAACACCATTTCTCATATGACGTTCGTTAATTCGTTTCTTCATATAACGTTCAGCTTGCGATAAGGCTACTCGATCATTTACACCAAGTGTTTCATTGAAATCAGGTGTTTGATAAGCAGCTACTACTTCGCCTGCATTTTTCAAAATCTCTATAACATCAGGCAAATAGTATTCGCCTTGTACATTTTCATTGTTAACTTGTTTTAGCGCATCAAACAACGCCTTATTATCAAAGCAGTAAGTCCCAGTATTGATCTCAGTTACTTTACGCTCTTCTTCAGATGCATCTTTGTGCTCTACATTACGCTCAACCGTTCCTTCGCTGTTACGGATAATGCGTCCGTATCCAGTAGGGTCTTCAGCCTTAGCTGTAAGGATTGTAGCTTTTGCACCAAGAGACTCATGTTCAGCAATCAGCTTTTCCATTGTTTCCGATGTAATAAGAGGTGTATCACCACAAACAACAAGTGTGATTCCTTCTTTGTTTGCTAGGGCGTCTTCCGCCTGCATAACAGCATGTGCTGTACCAAGCTGCTCTTCTTGAAGCACGTACTGAACGTCAGAACCCAATTGATCCTGAACTTTTTCAGCACCATGGCCGACAACAGCCACCAACTGTTTCATTTGAAGAGAGTTGATCTGATCAACAACATGTTGAACCATCGGTTTCCCACAAACAGGATGTAACACTTTATATAACTTGGATTTCATCCTTGTTCCTTGACCCGCAGCAAGAATGACCGCATAGCGATTTGTCATTGTGAACCTCCATCCATTTTCCTATATCTTTAATAATTCTTAACATACCATTACGAATATATCTTAAACCCGTATTCATTTCAAGAAGTGACGCGGGATTGTCAATGGTTTGATAAATTTTATTTAAAAATGAGGTGATTTTTATGAATATAAGGGGTATATATAGGAAGGTTCTTTCTTATGAGGAAAAAAGAGCAAATAAAAAGAACCCAATCATTCTGACCAGGCTCTAAATTCTTATTGAGATATTAAGAAGCTCCTGCTTCTTCTAAAGCAGACTCCATCTCTCCCATACGGTGATATTCTGTTAACACCGCGTTTTGGATCTTCTCACGTGTACTAGACGTGATCGGATGCGCGATATCACGGAACTCTCCATCTGGTGTTCGTTTGCTTGGCATAGCTACGAACATTCCATTATTGCCATCAATTACCCTAATATCATGAATTACAAATTCATGATCGATTGTAATGGAGGCAATCGCTTTCATACGGCCTTCTGTATTTACACGGCGTAATCTTACGTCAGTCACTTCCACTTACAAACACCACCTTTTTCCAAAATAAGAACGTAATACTACAATTCTGCAGCTTTTTACAAAATCCTTCTTTGAATAATAAAAATTTTTAAAAAATTTGTGACGCCCCATCTCGCCTAGTCTTTTAAAGTTTATTTAGAGTATTTTATAACCTTTTAGAGGTCGTTTTTATTAGGTTAAGATGGAAATGACTTGTAGAAATGGAAAAAATATAATTTTTTGGATGAAAAGAACCTTTTCAAGAATGAAGTGGGCAATTAAAAATTTTAAGAGAAAAAATAGGTAGATTTCGGCTATTTTTAATTTTTTAAGTTTAAAGATTTCTACAAACAAGCCCTTATTATAGAGCGGCGGTCTCCTAGCTGATAAAGGAACTTTTAAAAAAGGTAAAAAAATAAGCCCTATAAGGACTTATTTTGTAAGTGCGATGACTTCTATTTCTACTTTTGCATCTTTTGGAAGTCTTGCAACTTCTACACATGAGCGCGCTGGCTTATGTTCGTTAAAATATTCAGCGTACACTTCATTAATATCAGCAAACTCGTTCATGTCGCTAATAAAAACCGTTGCTTTCACGACTTGATCAAGAGAAGATCCTGCTTCTTTCAAGACCGCTTTCAGATTTTGAAAAACCTGATGAGTTTGTTCTTTTACATCTCCATCGATCATGACGCCTTCTTTCGTAAGAGGAATCTGACCTGAACTGAAGAACATCTTGTCGATTATGATCCCCTGAGAATAAGGGCCGATTGCTGCCGGTGCTTCTTCTGTATGAATTTTTTTCATTACGCTTGACCTCCGTTTAGAAAGTAGTTACCTTTTTCCACTTCGATGCGATTTTCTTTTTCGTTCACTTGTGCAAGTCGTGCAATGGAAACATAATCATCTACAAGTCGCTCTGAAAATTCTTGAGCCTCAACGAGAACACCGATACCTTCAATGTGCGCCTGAAACTCTTCGATCAAGCTGATCATACCTTTGATCGTTCCGCCTGCTTTCATAAAATCATCGATGATGAGTACACGTGAGCCCTGTTTGATGCTTCTTCTTGCAAGGGCCATCGTCTGAATACGTTTGGTTGAGCCCGAAACATAGTTGATACTCACGGTAGATCCTTCTGTTACTCTGCTGTTGCTTCGTACAACGACGACCGGAACGTTTAGATGTGTCGCTACTGCGTATGCCAGCGGGATACCTTTTGTTGCGATCGTCATGACTACATCAATTTTTCGTGATGAAAAGACTGATGCGAACAGCCTTCCGATCTGGTTCACTAATCTTGGGTTTCCGATGATGTCTGTGACGTACAAATACCCTCCAGGCAAGATGCGACTAGGGTCTTCGAGAAGCTCAACGAGTTCTTTCACCGTTTCCTCCGCCTCTGCTTGATCTATACCTGGAATATATTTAACGCCGCCGGCTGCACCTGGAACGGTTTGAACATGGCCTAAACCGTGCTGTTCAAAATGTTCTTTAATGATAGCGAGATCCTCACTTATCGATGATTTAGCCGATTCGTACCGTTCTACAAAATAAGATAAAGGGATGAGTTGATGGGGATGGTGAAGAAGGTAACCTGTTAAATCTACCATTCTTCCGCTTCTTTTTAATTTCATATTATCCTCCAAAACCGAATGTTTGAAGATAATATACCATTTTTATACGGATTTTATCAATCATTCCCCTAATAAACGAACCGCATAAACTTCATGACAAAAGCCTCTTAACCCGTTATACACTCTTTGAAGTCGGGATTCGTGCTGAAACAGACCGAAAACAGTTGGTCCGCTTCCACTCATAAGCACAGCGTCTGCTCCGAGGCGCATCATCTGTTCTTTAATGTGTTTAACTTCCGGATACATCTTGAGCGTAACCGATTCTAAAACATTTCCTAAAAGGCTGCAGATCTTATCGTAATCTTTTTCCTCGATGGCTTTAACCATCCCTTCAACGTCAGGATGCTTGATGCCTTGAAGCTTTAGGTTACGGTACACTTCCCCTGTAGAAACGCCGATCGGCGGCTTAGCTAAGAGCACCCAACAAGGAGGCGGCGAAGAGATATGATGGATCTTTTCACCTCTACCTGTCGCCAATGCTGTCCCTCCATACACGCAAAAAGAAACGTCTGAACCGATCTTCGCACCAAGCTCAGCTAATTCATCCAATGACAGGCCAAGGCCCCAGAGTTCATTAAGTCCTTTTAGTGTGGCTGCCGCGTCACTGCTGCCACCAGCTAATCCGGCTGCAACAGGGATGTGCTTTGAAATATGTATATAAACACCTTTTGTTATGTTAAATGTTTGCTTTAAAAGCAATGCTGCCTGAAAGGCAAGATTTCGTTCATCGAGTGGAACAAAGCCACCAGAACTTTCGATTTTAATTTCGTCTGCCTCTAATAAAGTTAGTTCGATCCGGTCAGCGAGATCTACCGTTGTCATTACCATAGCCACTTCATGAAATCCGTCTTCTCTCTTACGCAATGCATCAAGAGATAGATTAATTTTTGCTGGAGCTTTAATGGATACTTTATTAATTGTCATCATTATCCCTGCCTACCATCTTGCACAATTTTGATATTTTTAATAGTAACACAGTATGTGGCGTGAAATATAGATAAAATCGAACCAGCTCTTTAGAGGAAAACCGGAGACACGATCGGCCTCCGGCTAGAACTACCGCATATTTATCTGTTTTCGTTGTTAAAGCGCTGTTCAGCGATCTCTAGAGCCCGCTTCACCATATTTCCTGCGTCTTTGGAGCGGATTCCGCCCCAGCCTTCACGCTGGACAGTATCATAAAAGCCAAGTTCTTTTGCAATCTCTGTTTTTAACCCTTCAGACATCATGCCATTTTTTCTTCGTCCCATAAGAAAACCCCTTTCATATGCGATACATCATAGTATCTCCAAAAGGGGTTTTATCTTACGTGATGGTGCTTATTATATGTATTTATTATGCCGACCACAACCAGCAAGTAAAAAAAATAGCAGTAAAGACTCTTACTGCCCGATTGCTGCTTGTGTATCTTCTAAGAATGTAAGTTCTACTGTTTCTGTGAGTACATCCGCGTAACTATAAGAAACACGTTCAAAAGCGTTGGTGTCCTGATCTAATTTGATAATAAAAACTGCAGGGTATGTTTCTTCCAGTGTTCCAAGTCGTTCGATTGTTTTACGTCGACCGCCGTTCGCACGTAAAGAAAGTCTTCTACCCACGTTGGACTCTAAAGAGCGTCTAATGTCCACTATTGTTTTACCCATTTTAGGCTCCACCTCACTTAGACAAATTGTAACACAAATCGTGTTTTTTTGTCAAATTAAAATTTTCATTATAGCAAGCAAAGCATTTTCATGTCAATGACCAAATATCCTTTTTTTGCTTTTTTTAGTATGCCAATTATCCTGTACATTATGTATAAAATGAATATTTCTTACAAATAATTGTTTAATTCGGGCACTTTTGATATAAATTTCATTCATTTATCTCTTTTTGGTACGACAAAAAACGCGTTCAAATATAGAAATTTTCAGAGTAAATCCTAACGCAAAAAAACTCCGAATTTTTTCGGAGTTTGATGGTTTAAGGTTTTGATTTAATCGGCATCCCTGTTCTTAAGAAACCCTTTGTCTCAACACCGCCTAATCCTTCTTTGCCTGTTAACGTGTTGCGGAGGACGTCCATGACGTTTACACGGTCCATAAAAGACGTCAGACTAATCTTTGAGACGATATAGACCGGATCGAGCGCATGGATATTTATACGTGCAGGAGAGCTGGCAAAATTAGAGCCTACTTTTATTAAAGATTCAAAATGGGACTGACAGGCACCCGCAAAAATCATGAGATGATCGAGATGTGTATATTTTCTTCTCACTTCACGAACGGTTCTAACGAAATATTTCGTATGACGATAAGCGTTCACATCGGATACATCGCCTTTTGACTTCATATACGCATCGTGTCCCGTTATCACAAGAATATCAGGTCTTACCTCATCCACGAGCGCAGGAACTTTCTCAGGCATTTCTGATTCCTTCATATGAATGCCATACACAGGCACCCCTAGCTTCTTATAAAGCTCCAGACATTTATTTAAGTATAAAGGGTCTCCGTCAATATGAAGCACTCTGCCAGGAAGCTCAAAGTAGGATTGATCATATTGATATCCGTTCGTTGATAAATACTCGCGCTTTTGCCTCAATAAATAATAGTCCTGCCTGAATAATTTTAAGGAAGACTCTTCTTTTTCTTTTTCAACTTGCCTATGTTCAGACATATGCTTGTCATCCACGACGAATAAGTCATCGACAGGAGCATCTGCCCATAGTCTTAGCTCTTCTCCAGCGAGTTCAGCAATGGTACGATCCTCACTGAATCCCACAACCCGAAATAGCAAATCTCGCTTGTAAGAGTTTCTGCTTACAATTGATCCAATCTCTAGTTTCATTTTACTCCCCCTATTCGGAGTAGCAAGCTCCATAGCTCCCTCTGTTCCTTTTATAAGGTTATGTGAGAGACGGGGGAAAAATGAGGTTTATTTTACAAGAGGTAAAAGAGCATCAGCTAATTTTCCAAATTCCTCGATAGAAAGGGTTTCTCCACGACGTTTAGGATCGATATCGATTGATTCTAGTATCGTTTGAAGCTCTTCTTTCTTATCTTTTGAGATGAGCTGGCTTGTCAGGTTGTTCCAAAGTGTCTTTCTTCTTTGCGCAAAAGATGATCTCACTACATGAAAGAAGAAGTCTTCATCTTTAACGGAAACAGCCGGTTCTTTTCGAAGTGTCAGCTTAATGACAGATGAATCCACGTTCGGAGCTGGCACAAAAACAGTCTTAGGTACCTTGATCATCGTCTCAGCTGTTGCGTAATATTGGATCGCAATAGACAACGAGTTATAATCCTTCGTACCAGGTGAAGCTGCAAGACGGTCCGCAACCTCTTTTTGTATCATACATACGATGCCTCTAATCGGAAGCTTATCTTGAAGAAGTTTCATAATAATAGGTGTTGTAACGTAATATGGCAAGTTCGCAACAACCATAAGATCTTGTCCTTCTTCAAAGTGTTCTCTAATAACTGCGTGGATATCCGCTTTTAACACATCACTATGAATAACATCTACATGTGGATATGGAGCTAACGTCTCTTCTAAGATAGGTAGAAGGCGTTGGTCAATCTCAAACGCCACTGCTTTTTTCGATGATCTTGCAATAAACTCCGTTAACGCTCCGATTCCGGGACCAATTTCAATGACACCTGAATTCTCTGTTAAATCTGCGGCATTTACGATATTGTTTAAAATGTTACGATCGATTAAAAAGTTTTGACCCAGACTCTTTTTAAACGTAAAGCCATGCTTCTCGAGTATGGCTTTCGTCGATTGCGGAGTCGATATATCTTTTCTCATATGCTTTTATTCCTCCTCATTGCTATAAAGCGCCTTTAACGCCTGCTCAAATTCCTCTGGCGTGACTCTAAACATATTAAGACGTTTATGTAGTTGTTTCGCATTCATATAGCCTATACGCAGCTCTTTTCCGATCACTTCACGCCTATGTTTAGAATCTGATCCACCTGTTAAACCGGCAGCCATCAGATCGTCCCATGAAATCAACTCATCTTCTGTTTCTAAGAGTTCTTCTCTAACATGTTCAAGCGCATCTATAATAGATTCTCGTGACGCGTGTTCCACACCGACACCCTTATCACCCTTTGCGATGGCAACCGCTTTTTCTAAGTAAGCATGCTTACAGCCTGGTACATGCTCCGAAATGATCTCGCGTATTCTCTTGCCAGGAAAATCTGGATCGGTGAATACAATAACTCCTCGTGTCTCATGTGCTCTTTTGATTCGATTTAACGTGTCGACGCTAATTTCTGAACCATTTGTTTCTATTGTATCTGCTAATACAGATCGTTTTATAGCAAGCGTATCGCTTTTTCCTTCAACGACTATAATTTCTTTAATTTTTTTCATGATTTCCTCCAAAACGGTGAAACCTTTTTAGGTATTGCAACGTCTAATGTATTGAACGACAAAACATCTTTTACTAGTATACCCCAGGCGTCAAGAAAGTCTAGGTCTACAAAGTAACGAGCATCATATTGTGATTTCGTTGTCCCCGCGCACAAAAAAAGCACAGGGATTTTTTCCCCATGCTCTTAACATTAATTAATGATGCGAATTTTAACTGATTTTCTTCCCCAAGACTCTGCTTGTGATTGTGAAGAAAAGAATACATCAATCTTATTACCCTTAATCGCTCCTCCAGTATCTGAAGCAATGGCATAGCCATATCCTTCAACATACACTTTTGAGCCAAGTGGAATCACACTAGGGTCGACTGCAATAACTTTCGCATTTGGATTTGATTTTAAATTAAATCCAGTAGCCGTAATACCTGAGCAACCCGCACAGTTAGCTGTATAAGCTGTACTCGTTACTGTTATTTCTCGTCCACCAGAACTGCTTGAAGCAGATTGGCTACGAGATACAACCGGCTGTGGTTTTGGCTGTGGCTTTGCTTTCGTACCAACAGCAACAATTTTATCGGAGCTATCTGTTAACGTTTTTTCACTGATCAGTTTTCTGGAAATCTCTTTCCCATTTTCCATAACTACTTCAAAGCGCTTTTCACGTTTACCTTTTTTTCCATCTTGCACGACACGCTCTTTACCTGTTGTTAACCCGCTGTCTTTACGGTTCACAACAGCAAACGGTGTTTCTTCTTCCACTACATCGGTGACCTTTTCTACTCGGATGACTTCAACCTGTGTTTTGCCAGTAATTTTATCTGACTTAGCAGGTGATACTCGATCAATTTCACCTAAAGATACCTTTTGTTGCTTCAAAAGGTCAGCGACGGTAGTCGAAGTGGTCCAAACTTGCTGAGCTTTTCCGCCTACAACAAGCTTAACCGGGAATGCTGATTCGATCTGGATCTTACCTTGATCCTTAATATCAGCAGTCAGATTTGGCTTAATAGAATCATGCTCTTTTAACGTTAGCTGCTGTTCTTGAACGAATTGTTCAACAGTCTTCGCTGTCGTCCATATCGTTTTTTCCTTGCCGTTCACGGTAAGGTTAATTTCTTTTGCTTGTAAGTAATCAACCTTCATGTTGTCAGTTACCTTGGCATCAAGACCAGGTTTAACTGAATCATGTTGATTTATCTTTATGTTTTGTTCGCTTAATAATTCTCTAACTGTGTTAGCATGTGTGTTCACTTCTGTTTTCTTTCCGTCGTGGATTAGCACTACATTCGCTTTCGTAGTTTCATAACCTACGAACCCACAAGTTACGGCTAAAACGAAAAGAGCAACGATGGAAAGATAGACTTTCTTCTTTGTGAAACGTGAGAACAAAGCTGTAATATTCCTATTCATTCAATTTCCTCCCCTACAAGGACTGCATTATAAATATCTTTTTTCTCTCTGTCAAATCACCCTCCTTTTCGCCATGAATTGACCCAAGGCCATTATGAACGGAAAAGAAGAAAAAAAGAAAGGAAAACCGTTTGACAAATTTCCTTTCTCTTTTGTCAATTCTTGAAAGATTAACGCGATATTTCTTATGCTTTGATAGTTTCCGACAACATCCCCTATCGGTTCATGTTAAAAATTCGGAACGCGTTGTCGGATGTTTTCTCTATGATGTCTTCAAGTGGAAGATCTTTTAATTCAGAAAGTGTTTCTGCAACATACTTTACATAAGATGGTTCATTTCTTTTTCCTCTCAATGGATGAGGACTTAAATAAGGACAATCTGTTTCAATCAAGAGCCGGTCCATCGGAATTTCAGCAGCGACTTCCTTAACCTTTTTTGCATTCTTGAACGTTACTGGTCCACCAAAGCTTATGTAAAAATTCATATCCATACATTGACGTGCAACTTCAATGCTCCCGCTATAGCAGTGCATGATACCGCCAACTTCATGGGCTTCTTCCTCTTTCAATATGTCTACAACATCTTGCGTTGCCTCACGGTTATGAATAACAATCGGAAGCTTTACCTTTTTAGCAAGTCGAATCTGGCGTCGGAAAACTTCTTTTTGAACATCTGCAGGCGACTTGTCCCAATGATAATCGAGTCCCATCTCGCCAAGGGCGACAACTTTTGGGTGTGCTGCTAGTTCTTCGATCCAATCCAGATCTTCATCCGTCATGTCGATCGCATCCACTGGATGCCAACCTACACAAGCATAGATAAAGTCGTATTGCTCTGCCAGCTGCATCGCACCTTTTATGGTTTCACGATCAAAACCGACTACAACAATATGTGTTACACCTTCATCTAACGCTCGCTGAATGACTGCTTCGCGATCTTCTTCAAACTGTGTTGCATTTAAATGAGCATGTGTGTCAAACATAGTGTACATCCTTTCAACTTTACAAATCTTATCACATTTTCCATTCATTCGGGTAACAGTAGCATTACAAGTTAGTTACAACGTAGGTTAAAAGTCCTGTCTTTGACAGTAAAATTACAGGAAATCACTGCCAAATGAACTAAAAATGACAAAAAAGCGGGGAAATGCTCCCCGCTTTTTGTGTTTATTTTACTTTTGAACCGTTTGGAAGTGACGGATCAACAGTAGCTAAAGTTAACTGCCCATCCGAAGATCCTGCAAGGATCATTCCTTGTGAAAGCTCGCCACGTAATTTAACGGGTTTCAAGTTTGTTACGCAGATCACTTTTTGACCAACAAGTTCTTCTGGCTTGTAATACTGCGCAATACCAGACACGACTTGACGTTTTTCATAGCCTAAGTCTAATTGAAGCTTTAAGAGTTTATCTGCTTTCTTTACAGGTTCTGCTTCAAGAACCGTGGCTACACGAAGATCCACTTTCATAAAATCATCGATTGTGATTTCTGGTTTCTCGTCACTAGCCGGCACTTCTTCTTTCTTTGGTTCTTCTGCTACAGGAGCCGAAGAGCCACCCATAGAATTCTTGATGAATTCCACTTCTACTTCAGTTTCTAAACGAGGGAAGATCGGATCACCCTTTTCAACCTTCGTTTTTGCAGGAATCGCACCGAACTCTTTTAGGGAATCCCATTCTGTCAGATTCTTTTCATTCAGACCTAACTGACTCCAGATCTTCGCTGGTGTTTCTGTCATGAATGGTTGGATCAACACTGATACAATGCGGATCGACTCTGCTAAATGATACATAACACTTCCGAGCTCGGTTTTTTTAGCTTCATCTTTCGCTAATACCCACGGTTGAGTCTCATCAATATATTTGTTCGTACGGCTGACTAACTGCCAGATCGTTGAAAGCGCGATGGAGAACTCTAGTTTTTCCATAGCTTCTTCTGTTTTTCTTACTGTTTCTAGTGCAAACTCTTGAAGTGTCCCATCAAACTCAGTTACTTTTCCTTCATATGAAGGGATCTCTCCATCGAAGTATTTACCAATCATCGCAATCGTACGGTTGAGCAAGTTACCAAGATCGTTAGCTAGATCAGCATTTACTCGATCTACGAAGCTCTCTGGAGTAAACACTCCATCTGATCCAAAAGGTACTTCACGAAGCAAGTAATAGCGAAGTGGATCTAACCCATAACGATCGATCAGAACATTAGGATCCACTACATTTCCTTTGGACTTAGACATCTTGCCATCTTTCATCAAGAGCCATCCATGTGCAATAACTTGTTTCGGTAAAGGCAGGTCAAGCGCCATCAACATGATCGGCCAATAGATCGTGTGGAAACGAACGATCTCTTTACTCATCAAGTGAACATCAGCCGGCCAATACTGCTTGAATTTCTCTTCGTTCTCACTGCCATATCCTAGTGCCGTAATATAGTTAGACAATGCATCGATCCATACATAGATCACATGCTTTGGATTTCCTGGCACTTTTACTCCCCAATCAAAAGAAGTACGTGATACAGCCAGATCTTCTAACCCAGGCTTGATAAAGTTATTGATCATCTCACGCTTACGCGACTCTGGGAAGATGAATGAAGGATTGTCTTCATAATATGCTAATAAGCGATCTGCATATTTACTCATGCGGAAGAAGTAACTTTCTTCTTTAACTTTCTTCACTTCACGGCCGCAATCTGGACATTTTCCATCTTCAAGCTGACGCTCTGTAAAGAACGATTCACAATCCGTACAATACCAACCTTCATATTCACTTAAATAGATATCATCTTGATCAAGAAGCTGTTGAAATATCTTTTCGACAGATTTTTTATGTCTGTCTTCTGTTGTACGGATGTAATCATCATAAGAGATGTCCATCTTTTTCCACAGCGCCTTAATATCATCAACAATACCGTCTACGTATTTTAGAGGATGAAGGCCTTGTTCGTTTGCTTTCTTTTGAATCTTCTCACCATGTTCATCTGTTCCTGTTAGATACATAACGTCAAAACCTCTAAGACGTTTGTATCGGGCCATCCCATCTCCAGCTGTTGTTGTGTATGCATGACCGATATGAAGTTTGCCACTTGGGTAATAAATAGGTGTTGTAATATAGAATGTTGGTTTCGCCATCCTAGCCGCCTCCTCAAAATAATAACCTTATAGTAAAAGAAAACTTGGCTGACGCCAATCTTTCGCGTCAGCCTTAGTTGCACTTATACGATCTACCTAAACTTGTGCCATGTCGAAACATCATGCTAACAAGTTACACTTTCTAATAGTGGAAAAAAAGCCCCTCCATTTAGGGGCTATTTTTGTTTCTGTTAGGAAAAATCTAACTGTAACGGGAAATGTATCTTTTTACAATATTATAAGAAACTGTTTGCATTAGGACATAAAAGTAAAAAAGTAAGCGAAAGATTTCTATGTAAATACTTTCATTATTCTCTTTTCTTCCTTCAAAATATACCTAATGCATGGAAAGCGTGTCAAGGCATACTAGCTGATGGACGAAAAGGAAAATTGGATAGTATTTTTTCGTTGTTAGTTTTGTCGAAATTTGACGTATTATTTTAGCAATATTTCCAGTTAAATTTTTTCATCTTTTACACATTCTTGAATTTTTTATGACAATATATGAATATATCTTCCAATTCAGGGTTTTGGAAGTATGATAATATGGGTATAGTCTAGTAAATTCAATGGTAAAAGACTATAAAATGTTTAAGTCAAAACTATTGACGACAATTGGAAATCTTGGTAAGATGTTCTCGTAGGATTTTGTCGAATTCTGACGATTTAAATAGATAGGGAAATCTTTTATATATTTGAGAGGAGAGATTTTATTATGAAATCTACAGGAATTGTACGTAAGGTGGACGAACTAGGACGTGTCGTTATTCCAATCGAATTACGCCGTACTTTAGGAATTGCAGAGAAGGATGCTTTAGAAATTTATGTTGATGATGACCGTATCATCCTTAAGAAATACAAGCCAAACATGACTTGTGCAGTAACTGGTGAAGTTTCTGATGATAACTACACAGTTGCAGGCGGAAAGATCATCCTTAGCCGTGAAGGTGCTAAAGAGGTAATGGAAGAACTTCAAAAGCAACTTCAAACTTCAAAATAAGCCTAAAAAACAAGAGCCTTCGCTTAGAAGGCTCTTTTCCTTTGTCATTCTTTAAGTATTTCAATGGTGTATTTGAAAGTGGTTAATTTCCGTTTCAGGTGCTCGCTTTCCGCGGGGCAGGCGGTGAGCCACTTCGTGCTTTGCACGGCTAAGTGTCTCACCTGCCCACCTGTCCCGCAGGAGTCTCGCACCTTACACTCCAATTAACTATTCAATGAAGAAGTAAATGATATAAAACAACAACCTTAATAAAGATAAAGCATTCTTAGGCTGTTATTGATGATTGTAAACTCAGCTTTTTCGAACCTCTTCCTTATCGCCTACAACCCGTGATATTCTTGGTAGACTTCACGCTTTGGTACGTTGCGGTCTACTGCTGCTAATTTTATGGCTTCTTTTGGTTTTTCGCCTTTTTCGATGTAGTGTTCGACGTGATCTTTTACGGATAGCGATTCCCACCATTGTTCTTCGTCTTCTACTTCGAATTCTTTGTTTCCATTGCCTTCTACTACTAAACAGAACTCTCCACGGATTTCTGTGTCTCCTTGACTGAAGAACTCAGATACTTCTTGTAAGGTTCCGCGAGTGATCTCTTCGTATTTTTTTGTTAACTCACGAACGACAGCGATGTTTCGATTTTCTAGTACGCCGCTCATGGCTTGTAGTGTTTCTTTTAGTCGGTGTGGTGCTTCATAGAAAAGAAGGGTGGATGGAAATCGTTTTAGATTTTCAAGTTCCAGCTTTTTTTCTTTTTTTCCGCGTGGCAGAAAACCGTAAAAGGTAAACAATTCGGTATTGAGTCCTGATGCGACAAGGGCAGGCAGGGCGGCGTTCGCACCTGGCAGTGGGATAACGGGTATCTTTTGTTCTACGCACTGAACGACTAATTCATAACCAGGATCTGAAACACCCGGCATTCCGGCATCAGTAACAAGCGCAACCTGTTTTCCTTCTTTTAATTCTTCTAACAGCTTCTTGCCACTCTGCTGTTTGTTATGATCATGATAACTTGTTAGAGGTGTGCTTATTTCAAAGTGGTTGCATAGCTTTTTTGTTTGTCTTGTATCTTCCGCTGCGATCACATCGGATTCTTTTAGGATACGAATCGCGCGAAATGTCATGTCTTCTAAGTTACCGATCGGTGTTGGAACTAAGTACAGCATGCCGCTTTCTATATCATTGCTGTAACTCTTTTGCTGCCACATACGAAACACTTCCCTCTTTTATCATTCTTTCTTTTTGTGCACGATTAAGCTTTTTCACAGCAAACTCCATACGCATTGCTTCTTGCTTAGTAGGAAAAGCTGCTTGAAAGACAAGCTTTAAAGGTCCTCTTCCTCTCGTATACTTGGCGCCTTTTCCTTCTTCATGCTTTTTTAGACGCTTTTCTAAATCATTTGTATACCCGGTATAATAACTTCCGTCCTTACATTCGAGAATATATAGAAAGTGCGTATTATTTTCCATCTTCGCCATAGAACATCCTCTTTAACTGTTCCGTGTATTGGCCGTCTTCCCCATACACCGTTATAGGAGGCAGAATGTGCAGATCAGGTTTGCCATTCTTCATTCCTTCTATTAAAAGCATGTTGGCTTCACTGCCTGCTTTTGGATAAATCAGCTGCAGTTTTTTGGGCTCAAGTTTATATTCTCGCATATAAGCTAAAATCTCCATAAGCCTGTTCGGCCGATGAACCATTGCAACTTTGCCGCCTTGTTTCACCAGCTGGCTGCTAACTCGGATAACGTCCTCCAACGAACAGTGAATTTCGTGACGTGCGATAGCAAGGTGTTCGTTCTGATTAAAATCTGCTTCATGTGCAGATGCAAAATAAGGGGGATTACAAGTAAGTGCATCAAACGAGCCATGGCCATATGTTGCGGGAGCGTCTTTAATATCTCCTAAGTCCATCTGAATCTGTTCTTCTAGTTGATTTAACGCTACACTCCTCGTTGCCATACTGTGCAATCTTTCTTGAATTTCAACTCCCGTAATCTTCGCTTTTGACCGCGTGCTTAATAAAAGAGCAACAGCACCGTTACCGCTGCAAAGATCAATGATCTTACCTTTTTGAATCGGAACCCACGCGAATCGGCTTAATAACACGGCATCAAGTGAAAAAGAAAAAACAGAGGGACTTTGTATGATTTTTAAATCTTCTTGTACTAAAAAATCAATTCGTTCATCTTGCAATAGATCACTCACAGCTCTTCCCTCTCTTTCTTCTATATAATAGGCTGAGTTTTTATTGTTTTTTTACTGATTATTTGCTGGATGTTTTACCTCACAGGATATGGGACAGTTTCGGCACCCGAAACTGGTCATAATAGTATACTTAGGTGGGTATACAGCTCGTTTAATCCAGAAATTTATGGATTCAATCCAGAAGTTTCAGCGGTTTATCCACGAGTTTTGGCTCTCATTCCAAAAGTTTTTGCTGTTTATCCACGAGTCTACAATCGTCGACAAATTCTACGCTGCTACTACCCTCATATACCCTAGCTCAACGCTTATCCCTCAAACAAACTTAGTTGCGTACAAACATTGCCATATAAAAAGAAGCCTTCCCATTTGGAAAGGCGTTTATTTCTTATTTAAAAATGAAAGACAAAACAAACAATCTCCCTCTGAACGTACACTGCCATAATGAAGGTTACAAATGTGGAATCCTTCTTGGTAGAGACGCGCCAGGTTATCATAACCTTCACCTATATCCGTAGGTTCTTTCTTAGCTTTAGAGGCGACAGACTTTTTAGCAGAACTCCGCTTTTGATCGGCATTCAGCTTGTTTCGCAGATTTTCATTTTCCATCACGAGATGGTGGTTTTCTTCAATTAGTGCAGCCAAATGAGTCTTGAAATCTTCCAGTTGCTTTGACAGCACCGTGATTTGCTCTTCCATCTGTACTACGCGGGAAAATATTGTTTTCTTTTCCACGAATTCCACCTCTTTTTACTCTGTGGCCTGACTGAATAATTCCTCTCTCTTACCAGCAAGCTCGTCCAAAGTGAACTCTGTCGTTCTTTCCATGGCTGGAATGTTCACTTGAATGATCTTCTCTAGCAAGTTCAAGCCGACAACGCGACCAACACCATGAGGGGTCATAATCTCTTCACCAACATCAGGCATTTCTTCTTTAGCTTCTTCATAATAGTCGTTCTCATACTTCAAACAACACATCAAACGGCCGCAAAGCCCTGAAATTTTAGCAGGATTTAAAGAAAGGTTCTGATCTTTTGCCATCTTGATCGAGACGGGCTCAAAATCTCCAAGGAATGTTGAACAGCAAAGCATTCGGCCACATGGACCAATTCCGCCAAGCATCTTCGCTTCATCCCTAACACCGATCTGCCTGAGTTCAATTCGAGTACGGAAGATAGAAGCCAGGTCTTTGACCAACTCCCGGAAATCGATTCTTCCGTCTGCTGTGAAATAAAAGATGATCTTGTTACGATCGAACGTATATTCAACATCGACAAGCTTCATATCCAGCTTATGTTCGATGATTTTTTCCTCACAACTTTGAAACGCTTCCTTAGCGGCTGCTTTATTTTCATCTACAGACAAAATGTCTTTCTGTGTCGCGAGCCGAACGACCTTTTTTAAAGGAAGAACAACATCATTCTCCCCGACTAGTTTCTTATCGATAACTACCTTGCCATATTCTATTCCACGCGCTGTTTCCACAATGACAAACGCGTCTTTTTTCACTTCAAGGTCGCCGGGGTCGAAATAATATACTTTACCCGCTTTTTTAAAGCGGATTCCCACTACCTCATACAAGGTTTTATCCCTCCCGTAATCGTAAAACCAACTGCTCCATCACCATCAAGGGGCTGACGTTGCTCCTGAGTCTAGCTTGAGCAGTCAGTATCGCTTGCAGGGCTTCACCCGTCTTTTTTTGCGAAGTGTGAAGAGCCTGCTGCTCTAATGCTTGAAGTTGATCGAAAAACACAACGTTTTCCGAGTTTGATAAATGTATAGATAAAAGATCTCGATACCAGATCAAAAGTAGATTTAAAGCTAAACGTAACTGATCTTTTTCTTTGAAAAAACTTAAATACTGATCTTGCAGTACAACAAGACAGTAATCTGGCCGGAGCCTCAAGTCCTCCGTTAATTGTATCACTTTGGCTCTTGCTTGTGCAAACCACTCTTCCCTACAAATTTCGAGTGCTTCCGCATAATCCGAAGTCAAAGAGGACGCTAACATGGCTACCGGTTTTGGTATATCTTCTTGTAGTAATTTTTCTAAAATCCCTTGTGGGGGAAGGGATGAAAAGGTTAATGTCTGTGCTCTCGAACGGATTGTATCCAGCAAACGATGAACCTGTTCTGTTAAAAGAAGAGCGATCGTATCGTTTCCGGGCTCTTCTAAAAACTTTAATAAGCTGTTCGCCGCCTGAACGGTCATCTTATCGGCATGCTCAATAATATATACCTTTTTGGAAGACTCCATCCCACTATAGGCAAACTCTTTTTGAAGTCCTCTTATCTGGTCGATTTTAATGTTTTGGCCATCTGGTGCGATGATATGCACATCAGGGTGGTTGCCAGATGTAATCCTCTTGCAGTTCGGACAGCTTTCACAAGGGTTTCCATCCTCACTATTTCTGCAAAGAAACGTTTTAGCAAGAACCGTTGCAGTCGCCATCTTTCCTGTTCCATGAGCCCCTTCAAAAATATATGCATGAGCAAGGCGCTGTTTTCGTATACTGTTTTTTAATAATTTCACAACACGAGGCTGTGTTTTGCTGCACTCTTCCCAGCTCACCATATCGTACTCACCTACTACGTATATAAATTAACTAACAAACCTTTAATTTCTCCGATTCTATCAAGCAAAGTGATCGAATCTTTCTCTTGGCTAAGAACAGCTTCGGTCAGCTGAATCAGATGTTCATCTACTTCTTTAACAAGCTTAAGAGTGCGCGACCTGCCTTGTTCGTTCCAGCTTTTATTCTGTTTAAGCTGCATACCGAAATCAACAGCTTCTTTTACGAAGCGTTGAACCAAATTCTTATACAACTGCAGATCTCGTACCGTTTGTGATTGAAGCAGTCTCTTGCCTTGATTTTCTATATCACCTAACAGTCTTGTTAACTGTTCGGAATGCAACTTCTCACTTTGTTTGGATACAGCTTCACCAAATGATAAAGATGGTTTTTTACCGGTCTTTCCATCGTTCTGCTTCGTATCCAGAATGGGTCTTATATCTTGGCCAATTTTCATATTAACCCCTCAATTTTATTTAAAATTGCTGAAAGCTTTCAACGGGCAGAACAAATACAGTTGCGCCGCCCACTTCAACTTCGACCGGGTATGGAACATACGCATCTGCATTGCCTCCCATCGGCGAAACGGGTGCCACCATCTGATTACGGCTCTTGCAGTTCTCCCGAATAATCTCCATAACATCGTCGATTTGAGCATCTTCCACACCAATCATAAACGTTGTGTTCCCTGCTTTCAAAAATCCTCCTGTTGTTGCGAGTTTTGTAGCACGGTAGTTTTTATCAACAAGCGCATCTTGCAGTCGGTTGCTGTCTTTATCTTGAACAACGGCTATAATCATTTTCATGGCAAATGCCCCTCTCTACTTTTTCTTATGATTCGATAAAAGTTGATCTAAATCCTTTACGATTTCTTCAAACACTGCTTCAGGGCTCTGTTCGCCATTAATTCGAACGATTCGATCAGCTTGTCTTGAAAAGATTTGAGCAAAACCTTCTCTTACTCGTTCATGATAAGAAAGATCTTTCTGTTCGATTCTATCTAAATTCTCTGTTCCATACCGCGCTTTCATTCGTTCTTTTCCAACTTGCGGAGAAACATCTACAAAATAACTGCGGTGGGGTACAAGTCCACTTGTTGCAATGTTGTTAACCTGCAGCACACGTTCCTCACCCACACCAAGACCGAACCCTTGGTAAGCAAGCGACGCATCAACAAACCGATCACAAAGTACGACTTTTCCTTCTTCTAATGCCGGAATAATCTTTTCATGTACATGCTGTGCACGCGAAGCCGCATAGAGTAGAACTTCTGTCAGATCATGCATTTCTTTATGCTCTGGATCTAAGACAAGCGCTCGTATCTTATCGCTGATCTTTGTACCACCTGGTTCACGCGTTTGGATAAAGTCCACTTCGTGTTTTCGTAAATACTCAGCAACCTTCGCAATTTGTGTTGTTTTTCCTGACCCATCTGGCCCTTCTAGTGTAATAAATAAACCTTTCACGTTTAATGCCCCTTAACTATGATCAAAAACATATATCATGTGGTTCTCGGTAATTCCTTGGAACCGAGCACCCTTCTTTTTTAATGAAGAATAAGCATCTATATGTTTCGAAGTAATTTGTTCTCCTTTTGCAACAAGCGGAATTCCTGGAGGATAAGGAATAACGGCTTCTGCTGCTATCTGTCCTTCTGAATCCATCATCGACTGATGTTTCGCTTGTAAACCTCTCATTTCTCGATACGTAAGTGATAATCTGCTCACTTGCGAAAAATCCGTTAGAGATTGTTCCGTTCGTGTTCTTTTATGATATCGAGGAAGTTGATCGGCTACTTTCTTTAGCACCTTTTGTAGATCCTTCGTATCGTTCATTGGACCAAGCGGCACCACGAACAAGACATTTCGGTCATCAGCTAACTCTGTGAACAATCCTTCTTCTTCGAATAAAGCCTGAAGCTCATATCCTGATAATTCCCTATCAGACTGAACGGTAATCTTTAATGGATCAAGCTGATACCGATCTGGAGCTTTCATTACTTTGAGATGAGGAAGTGAATCTATATACGTTCTCATTTCTTCAGCTTGAGACAAGATACGATTGATCTCATCGTGGCTCAAATTTTCAAGGTATAGTCGGCTAAGATCAAGTGAAGCCATGATCAGATAGGATGGGGAGCTAGATTGAACTAACTGCAGAGCATGCTTTAATCGATGAATATTTATTCGTTCGCTGTTCACATGTAAATATGCGCCCATCGTTAGAGCCGGTAGAGTCTTATGCGCAGATTGCACAACCATGTCTGCTCCTTTATGTATCGAGCTGATCGGCATATCCTTTAATCCGAAATGTGCTCCGTGCGCTTCATCGACTAAGACAACACCACCAAGACTATGAATAAGATCAGCAATTTCACAAATGTCTTGCTGCATTCCATAATAAGTAGGGTTAGTTAAAATAATCCCTTTTACATGTGGATGATTCTCAACCGCTTGTTTGATGGTGAGTAGATCCACACCTAATGGATAACCGCCCTCTTCATCCATTTCGGTATGAAGAAAAACTGGAGTAACACCAGCCAACTCTAACCCATTCAACACAGACTTATGACAGTTCCGTTGTACGAGTACGATATCTTCATCGTTAAACGATGCAAGGATCATGGCGTGATTACCACAAGTGCTTCCATTTACTAAAAAAAAGCTTTGCTTCACTTTGTAGTGGTCAGCCAAAAGCTGCTGTGCTTCTAAAATCACGCCTTCTGGATGATGCAGGTCATCTAGTCCTGAAAGCTCCGTAACATCTAACGGTAATATAGATTGAAAATGAACTTTAGCTCTCTCTTCAAAAATGTGTCCGTTCTTATGTCCCGGCACATGAAATGACCATTTATTTGTACGACTATTATTGATTAACGCTTCATATAGCGGTGCTTGTTTCATTACAAAATCCCTTTGTTTTTCAAACATTTTTATGCTTCTCTTACTATCTTCATTCTATCACAGATTCCCATCCTACGAATTTACCGCAACAAAAAAACAGGCTGTTGGATAGCCTGTTTTCTTAGGAAGACGCGTTTACTAACTTTAATTTTCTTAGTTGGGATAGATAATGTTTATAATATTCGTCATTGGTTTTCGCAGTTAGGATTTTATGTTCACATTCTTGGCAAATAAACTGATGAAGAATGTGTAACCCTCGATCTTTCTTCTCTTCACACACCATACAAATTTCCCCGTACTGTCGTGTCGCTTTCATTCTTCCACCTCCATAATTGCCATTGTTGCCAGATTAATTTATTCATATACGTTAATTCAGATTATTTTGGATACTCTATAAAATGTATGAATCTCTAGGCTTTGTTGTGTCTGTCTTCATTCAATTCATGAAAATAAACCAAGTTCGCGTCTTCATGAACCATAATCCCCGCTGCAACGGGGTTTAAAACCATTTGATGTGCTGAATAGGCAAATAATTTGCTTTTTTGAAGGTTTTGAGGGGTTAGCCAGGTTTTGTTTATGAAACTTGGGGTTTTTGCTGAAGAATATCGCGTGTTGGAAGATGGTTGTGGCCATCTTCTTCCTGTTTTGAGGGTTTTGAGTAACGTCTGAAGTGTTAAGTGTGCTTCTCGGGAATACCACGTTGGGTATCGCCTTGAGCTAATTAATTCGAAACAAGAAAAATTAAGTCAAAATGAGAGTGAATTAAGTCGAAACGAACCCCAATTAAGTCTAAAAACAAAAATAAAGGCGGTTCGCTAAATCTCGACAATCGCTCCCTGCCCGATCCAAGCTCTATACCCCCAGCTGTCCATACCACAATCATCCCTAATCAAGAAGTTTGGCAGCCGCCAAACCCCTTATCTTCTTTTTAAAAACACAAAAAAAGAAGATGGATTTTCATCCATCTTCCTCATTGCCTAGCGACGTCCTACTCTAACAGGGGGAACCCCCCAACTACCATCGGCGCTAAAGAGCTTAACTTCCGTGTTCGGTATGGGAACGGGTGTGACCTCTTTGCCATCATCACTAGACCTATCATGACGTTAACCATGATTTATGA